>JAUIAZ010000054.1 GCA_030427465.1 Gammaproteobacteria bacterium
CTGAGCACCAGCACATCCGGCTTTACCGACAGTATCCCCTCACTCGACAGGGCACGCTGATAGCCGACCTTGGCGGTCTTTTCTGCTTCGGCCGGAAAATAACTGGTGGTGTCCGTGGCCACCAGATAGCCACCTGCGCCCAGCGCATAGATGGCCTCCGTAATGGCGCCCCCCACGGAAACCCAGCGGGGGTTTTCTGCCACCGGCTCAGACAGCGAAGACACCGATGACTCCGCCCAGGCAGCTGCCGCCATCAGGCAGCCAAGCCAGACTGCCAGCAGGGTACGCCAGATCACAGCGCCCACCGTTGTGGCAGGCTTTCCAGCAACTGGGTCCATTCCACGTCTTCCGGGTTGCCAGCCTCGCGAGGACCAAACAGCGAGAGAACCACCTCCCGACGGTCATTGAAGAAGTCCAGTGAGGTCACCGTCCCGTCTGCCGTCGGACGCCGGACCAGCCAGCATTGGGCAAGCCCCGGTTGGTGCACGTGCAGGTTGAAATCCGGATCCAGCACATTAAACCACTCACCGGTGGTCAACAGACGGTGAACCGGGCCGGTATGGATCTGCACAATGCCCCGGTTACCCACAAAGACCATGACCGGCTGCCCCCGTTCAGAAAGGGTCTCAAACGCCGGCTGCAATACATCCGGGGAAAGACGGGTACTGTAGGTACCGGAGACTTTTTCCAGTGCCTCCAGGCGGTCAATCTCCAGACGCTTGAGCATGGCGTTGAAGTGATGCACATCCTTGAGCTCGCTCCAGGGCTGAATCACATCTTCGCGGGTCAGCTGACCATTCCCCGGATAGTCCGCTTGGGGATAATCCTCATAATCCACGCTCAACCGCTGCGCGCGGGCTTCCTCTCCTGTCAGGGCATAGCGGTCGACCAGTTGCAGGAAAGCGGCCTCATCAGTCAGGGCAGTCTGGTAAACCTTGTGAAGGGCTTGCCCGGCGCGGTCAAAGAATTGCAGGCTGCGCCTGATACCCTCACCGGCCGGTTCAGTCACCGCGAACCCCCAGCGC
This sequence comes from Gammaproteobacteria bacterium, assembly GCA_030427465.1. GTDB lineage: Bacteria > Pseudomonadota > Gammaproteobacteria > Pseudomonadales > Oleiphilaceae > JADJWY01. Next base: position 1,026 of record JAUIAZ010000054.1, read on the forward strand.
CAGTGACTGAGAAAGGTGCGCAAATCAATTTCCCCGAGACACAGCCCCATCTTGCCGGCACCACTGACGCGGAAATCGGTATAGGTTCCATGGCGCTCATGCACCACCTGTTCATTGCGGGAAAGCGCCATGACCCGGCCAGCGGCCTGAAGGTCACGCAAAATCTCACCGGCTTCCGGGCGCAGCGCTCTGACCTCATGCCGGTCACTGCACAGTAACAGAGCCATTTCGCTGACCCCCAGGTGCTCAGCCGCATTGCGGATACGCAGCCGCGGCTGTTCGGTCTGAAGCTGTTTCCAGCGGGACAGCAGTTGTGTGCCTTCGTGGGAACGGGTTTCTACAGTTGTCATGGGTATCGTCCTTATTCAGCCGTGTCAGCGGAAATGAATCGAAGATTGGGGTGACCACTGGTCCCGGCTTCGGAATAATAGTTGGTGATCTGCAACTGGTAGCGCGCCGCTGTGTCGTCACTGATATCGGTATCAATCAGGTAGACCCGGTAGTTTGGCCACAGCTTGTGCCCACCGCTGAGGTTGTAGGCATACCAGTCTGATTCGAGGAAGAGTCCGGCCGGGCTGTCTGTCACGTAATGCTGTTCAGGAATGGCCGCCGAGCCGGCATAATCACCCAGTGAAGCGGCGTCCAGGATACCGAAAGCTCCGGCCTGCCCGGTTCCGCTGGCACCACTGTTGAGCCAGACATTCCAGTCGCGCCCGGCGACTTCGAGTTGCAGGTCCCAGCTATCGGAGGCGCAATCCACCACCGCATTGGTGTCGAAATCAAAACACTGCTGCCCACCTTCCGCAGGCAGGCTGGCGGCAAAGGTAGCGGGCGTGACGAAACCCTGGGTACCGGCGGCTTCCACGTTCAGACTGAAGGTAACCGCCAGGCCGGTCGTGCGGTCATAAGTCAGTGCCGTCGCCTGCAGGGTAGCGAAGCTGTTCCCTTCGGCCGAACGCAGAATCCAGGCGTTACTGTCATTGACGCTGATGCTGTGTGTGGCCATGTCGTAGTTGTACCAGCCCAGATCCATGAGCGTACCCGTCATGTCCCCACTGCCCATGACCGCCGCGACAATCTCATCCTGGGTAAAGGTGAGGCCGGCTGCGTCATAGCTTGCCAGCAGGTGCTCCAGTTCAGAATCGGGTGTGGCATTCAGAAAGACATTGCTGTCCGGCTCGCCGCTGGCCAGATAAAAGTCGTCTTGCGCGGCAACCAGCGCCGCGCCTACCTGACCGGGCCCGGAAGCGCCGCCATTCACAATCACGCTGTTGCGCCGGAAGCCAAGATGCCATTCTGTTGAGGTACCCGCTTCTGCCGCACTCAGATCCAGCAGTTCACCGGTTTCCAGATTCAGGTAGCGATAGGCTTCGTAGTCACTGGCATCAACCACCAGGGCAGTCGTCCCATCATTGCTGGTCTCGTCGGCCTCGACCGATGAGGATGAGCTGCCACCGGAAGAGCCGCCGGAGCAGCCACTCAGCGCCACCAGGGCGGCCAGAGGGATTGAGATTCTGTGCAGTTCCATTGTTTACTCCTTGGGTTGTTTGTCGTTGTAAAAATCTGCTGTGACCGGACGGAATGCCCGGCTGCCTGCCCTCAGGTCTGCCATTGCAAACCGACATAGACAAAGCGGCCTTCAACCGGACGACGGTCGTCCGGATCTTCAAAATTGCGTTGCTCATCGCCAAGATTCTGCACCCCGCCGTAAACTGTGAGAGCCTCCACCAGGCTTTGCGAGACCTTGAGGTCGAAGGTCTGCCAGCTGGGTGAACGACGCCGGTTCTCGAGGTCGGTATATTCATGACTCTGCAGAATGTGCAGCAGACGCACGCGGGTGCCGTGAGCCGAATTCCAGGAAAGAGACGTTTTCAGCTGATGCTCAGGGCGGTCAGGCAAAGCCAGGCCGGTGGCCTTGTTCTCGCTGTCGGTGTAGGTGTAGCCGCTCTGCAGGAAAAAGCCGTCGGCAAAACGCCAGGCACCGGTCAGTTCAACGCCCCGGGTACGCGCGCGGTCCACGTTGACGTAGGAATAGATGGCCACCCCATCGGTGCGATTGGCTGTGGCCTCTTCATCAAAGGCAGTTTCGATGAGCTGATCGATTTCATTCCAGAACAGGTTCAGCTCCAGATGAGTGCCGTGTGCATCATGTATCCCCCACCCGGACTGATAACTGATGGAACTCTCCGGCTCCAGATCGGGGCTGCCAATCACCATGTACCCCAGGTGGCTATGATCGAAAACGTAGTAACGTTCCTTGAGGTTGGGCACCCGGTATCCGGCTCCGACGCCACCACGCCAATAGGCCTGCCAGGTGCCTCCGAGATCCTGCCAGTCATATCGGGCGTTTATTTTGGGGGCTGCATGGCTTCCGAAATCACTGTCATTCTGAACCCGAAGACCGGGCACCAGTTCCCAGCCGGAACCCAGAAAAATGTCATCCTGCAGGTAGCCTTCGATTGCCTGCCGGTCGGTTCCGTCAGGGACTTCATCGACATAGTTGAGGCTTTGGGACAGGGTTTCTTCGGTAAATTCAAGGCCGGCACTGAGCTGGTGGGTGGTTCCTATCCAACGCGACCAGTCCAGATTTGCTTTGTCCGTTTCCAGTTCCGCTTCGCGCCGGTTTTCTTTTTCCGGCGTCACGATCACATCCTGGTAAGTCAGATTCTCAAAGCGTTCCCTGAAGGCTCGCAACTGCCATTCACCAGATTCTCCCGACCAGTCTCCCCCCAGGGTGACCCGCAGGCGCTCACTCTCTTCGTCCTTATGTTTGAGGATCAGACGCCCGCCTGCATTTTCCTGAATGCGGGTCTGCAGATCCTCGTCATAGCGATCCACATCGATCAGGTACTCACCCAGTGGCCCGGCGTCCCAGGTCAGTGCGGCCCCCAGATTCTGACGAAAACCTTCCGGTCCCTGGGAAGACCAGGAACCCGGTGTCGCATCGAAGCCATCGTTGTCGCGACGATCTCCATGCAGCTTGATACTGAAGTGCTCTTCCCGACCGTCAAGCCTCAGGGTATAGAAGCGTTGCGCCAGATCTTCCGCGCGCCCTGACAGATTGTCTTCGCCAAAACTGCCCCCTTCGAGTTTGCCCGCAGCTTGCCAGCCCTCTTCCGGCTGCCGGGTAAAAATCTGGATCACGCCCCCCATGGCCGAACTGCCATACAGAGCGGAAGTCGCCCCCTTGACCACTTCGATGCGCTCAATATCTGCCGCGCTGATCTGGGTCAGATCAATGGTAGAACCCGTGCTGGTTGCAACCGGCTGACCATCGACCAGCACTTTCACGCGATCACTGTCGAAGCCCTGCATCCAGGCTTCATAACCACTCTTGCCATGGATGGGTTTGAGCACTACGCCCGGGATCAGGGCCAAAGCCTCGGCGGCATCCCGCACGTGATAGGTCTCTATATCTTCCCGCGACACCACTTCTGTCTTGACCGGCGTGCTCAGAAGGGTTTTCTCAGTGCGGGTGCCGGTGACGACCAAGGTATCAAACTGTGAGTCGACGGTTTCAGCTGTAGCCATCGCCGGGCAGACCAACAACCCGCTCAACAAAAGTCGCGCAGATTCAGGACGAATTCTCGGAAAGGTCATAAGTGATAATCATTAACATCTGGAAAGCGACATCCTACCTTCCCGGATTTAAATGTCAATGATAATGATTAGCGTTTTTATTGATTGCGCAGTGAACCCTGCCAGACAAGAACCAGACAAACCGCTGCGCAGGCGGCCTGGGCAGCCACAATGGCGGGAACACTCTCGGGCAGCAGCGTAGAAAGCCCCGAAATCAGGCCACCCAGTGAAAACTGGGCTGCCCCTAACAGGGCCGAGGCCGTCCCCCCGTTTCTGGCAAAATATTCCATGTAGCTGGCCAGCGTATTGGGAGAAATGGCACCCATGCTACCGACGGTCATCATCATGAGCGGCAGGAACAACCAGAGCACCGGGTAAACCAGGCTCACCAGCAGCAAACAAGCCACCGCCATCGCCTGAAGGCTGACACTCCAGCGCAGAATCTGCTGCGGACTGAAGTACCGAAGCAAGCGACGGTTCACCAGATTGGCAGCCATCATGAACAGGATATTGGCGGCAAAAAGCAGAGCAAAACGACTCTCCGAGGCACCGAAAAAATCCTGATACAGGTACGAGGCATGGGTAATGAACAACAACATCACCGCGAAACTGAATGTCTGCAGAAACAGGTACCTGAGTGCCGGCCGGGTTGAAAGCACCGAGCGATACCGCATCCATATGGAGCTTCCACCCGGCTCCGCCAGAGGCGCTTGCAGACGACCAAACAAAAGCCATTTGAGCAGAACCACCAGGCCCAGGGCATATCCGCTCAGAAAAACAAAGATTACCGGCCAGGTGAAGGCCGACAGAATCAGGCTGCCAAGAGCTGGCGCGATTGCCGGCGCCAGAATCATGATCATACCGATGAGACTGAAGAAACGAGCCGCTTCCGAGCCGGACAAACGATCCCTGACCAGCGCCGGCACACAGACCGTCGTTGCGCCGCCGCCCAGAGCCTGCAGCATACGACACAGCATCAGCCCCTGAAGCGAGGTGCTCTGACTGATCATATAACTGGCCCCGGAGAACAGGCACAGTCCGACCACCATCACAGTCGCTCGCCCCCAACGGTCAGACAGGGGGCCGGCAATGAGCTGCCCCGCCGCCAGCGCAAACACGTACAGAGAAACGCTCAGGGAAATCTGATGCGCACTCACCCTGAAACTGCTGGCCATCTGCTGGAATGCCGGCAGATAGGTATCCAGGGCCAATGGCCCGAGTGCCATCGTCATGGCCAGCAGCACCGCAGTCCCGGTATGGGAGCTGCGCGGCTGCACGTCGGTGCTAACTGAGGTACTCACCCGCGGGTCATACGGCGCAGGGTACGGTCGCCCTTGATGAAGTGATGGTAGAGTGCCGCCGCGGCGTGTCCCAGGATCAGGATCCACAACAGCCACTCACCGAGTATTTTCTTGTGCACCAGATCCATGGGTTTCTCGAAGGCCTCGAAGCTCAGGTGGGGGGCAATCAGGCTCTGAAACAGCGTTGTGTCCTTGAAGGCCGGAATGTCGAAGAGAAAGAAGAACTCCGTGGCCACGCCAGTGCCGAGATACCCCGTCAGCGGCATGATCACCAGAACCGCATACAGTGCCAGATGCCCGAGCTTTGCGGCGCGGTGCTCCAGAGGCGTGCCTGGCTCCGGGTCGGGAACCGGCTGGCTCAGGCGCGAGATGATGCGCAACACCACGAGCACGCCGATGGTAACACCGACTGACAGATGAACCTGCAGTGCTGTCCAGTTTTCCGGCGTTTTGGCTTCAGTAAACCACCCGCGGTAGTACACCGAGGCATAGGCCACCAGGAACAGCAGCGCGGTGCCCCAGTGCAGATATTTCGCAATCGTTCCGTAGCTGTCACGGGTATTTTTCAGGCTCATGGTGTCCTCTCAGTTTGTCAGGTGTTCAGGGGGTACGTACCCAGTGAATGTCCAGTGCTTCTTTGCGTGCCATACGCAGGAGGTGCTCTGCGAGCACTTGTTCGGCTTTCGCCACCTGCTGCTCATCCGTCAGCATGATGGCCATTGTCAGCGCATCTGCGGTGGCCTCGAGACGGCAGCGGCCGAAGGGGAACTCCACAATTCCGCGATCCCCGGCCATCGTTGCCGGCACCTTGTGCGCAAAATGGCGGCAGAGTTTTTTCAGGTAAAGGCTTCCGGATTCTGTGACAACCCGTGTTTCAGTATTCATTCCGTCTGCTCCTTGCTTTATTCACGCCCGGGATGCCCCGTGCATTGGTCTTTTATTATCCACGGGCTAGAATTCTGAAAAACAGTGCAATTCAGATATCTAATATGAAAAATATCGATTTCTTGTCGCTGGACGGACGCAGTCTGAAAACTTTCCTCATAGTGCTGGAAGAAGAGTCCATCTCGCGCGCGGCGAACCGGCTGGGCGTCACCCAGTCTGCGGTCAGCCATTTACTGGACAAACTGCGCCTGGCCATGGGCGACCCCCTGTTTGTTCGTGTCGGGCGGGGAATCGCCCCCACCGAGCAGGCAGTGGCTTTGCGAGCACCGGTGCAGGCCGTCCTGGACGGACTCAAGGCCCTGACCGACAAACGTGTCTTTGACCCCGGTCTCGGACAACTGGAATACACAATTGCCGCCAATGACTTCCAGCGGGACCTGATCTTTCCCGGTCTGCTGCGCGAACTTGCCGACGAAGGCGTGGATACGCGTCTGCGCTTCATCGCCTCCGGCATACCGGCCATCAGCCTGCTGCGTCAGGCCCGCTGCCAGTTGCTGATCACCCCCTTTCCTCCGGATGCAGCCGATGTCTACCAGCAGCGCCTGTTCGATGACAGCGTCAGCTGCTTCTATGACTCGGCCAGACGGGAGGCACCCGACACCCTGGAAGCCTTTATTGAATCGGATTACATTGAAGTCCGTTTCGATGAAAACACCTCTGCCATGGAACACGTCTACAAGGCGGTCGGCAGTGCCATGAAGCACCCACGAGTGTCAGTGCCCAACTTCTCAGCCCTACCCGCCTTTCTGGCACACAGCGAGGCAATCTGTGTGCTTCCGAGCCTGATGGGACGGGTCAGCCTGAAGGGCTTTGCTTCCTCGCCACTGCCCTTCCCGGACCAGGGCCTGACCATGTATATGGCCTGGCACCGGCGTGATCACGCAGACGCTGCGCACCAGTGGCTGCGAACACGCATCAAGGCCTTTGTTGAACGCTCAATTCACCAGGCAGAGTAAAGGGCGGGCCGGATGGCAGGCATAAAAAAACCGGCTGAATCGCCGGTTTTCTGATCAGACTTGAAGGGGGCTACTCCCACTCAATCGTCGCCGGCGGCTTGGAAGAAATGTCGTACACCACACGGGAGATCCCGCTGATTTCATTGATGATGCGGTTAGACACTTTCTCGAGGAAATCGTAAGGCAGATGCGCCCAGCGCGCGGTCATGAAATCGATGGTTTCCACGGCACGCAAGGCCACCACATACTCATAGCGACGGGCATCGCCGACCACACCCACAGATTTCACCGGCAGGAACACCGTGAAGGCCTGGCTGACCTTGTGGTAAAGCTCGGCCGCAAAAAGCTCTTCGATGAAAATGGCATCGGCCTGTCTCAGGATGTCGGCGTACTCTGCCTTCACCTCGCCGAGGATACGAACCCCCAGGCCGGGGCCTGGGAAAGGGTGCCGGTAAATCATGTCATACGGCAGCCCCAGTTCAAGCCCGATCTTGCGAACTTCATCCTTGAACAATTCCCTCAGTGGCTCCACCAGGCCCAGCTGCATGTCTTCCGGCAGGCCGCCAACATTATGGTGCGATTTGATGACATGCGCCTTGCCGGTCTTCGCTGCCGCAGACTCAATCACATCCGGGTAGATGGTGCCCTGGGCCAGCCACTTGACGCCTTCCAGCTTTGAAGACTCTTCATCAAAGACTTCAATAAAGGTTCTGCCAATGATCTTGCGCTTCTTCTCCGGGTCGGCTTCACCCGCCAGCGCGCTCATGAAGCGTTCCCGCGCATCGGCACGGATCACGGTCATACCCCGGTTGCTGGAGAACATGTCCATCACCTGATCGCCTTCATGCAGGCGCAGCAGGCCGTTATCGACAAACACACAGGTCAGCTGATCACCGATGGCACGGTGCAACAGGGCCGCCGTTACAGAAGAGTCCACGCCGCCGGAGAGCCCGAGCAACACAGAGTCCTGCCCCACCTGTTCACGAATGCGCTCAATGGCGTCATCAATGATGGCTGCTGCCGTCCAGAGACGCTCACAGCCGCAGATGTCCGCCACGAAACGCTCCAGAATGCGCAAGCCCTGAACGGTGTGGGTTACCTCCGGGTGGAACTGCACGCCAAACCAGGGCTGACTGGTATGTGCCATTGCGGCGATGGGCGCACTGGCAGTACTGGCGGTGCACTGAAATTCCGGTGGCAATTCACTGACCTTGTCCCCGTGACTCATCCAGACATCCAGAGAAGCCTTGCCGTCGGCATCCATATGATCGCTGATGCCATCCAGCAGGCGCCCCGGGTGCTCGACCTTGACCCGGGCATACCCGAACTCGCGCTTGTCAGAGCCTGCCACCTTGCCGCCCAGCTGCTCGGCCAAGGTCTGCATACCGTAGCAGATACCCAGCAACGGTACGCCCAGATCCAGCACGAAGCTCGCCACGCGGGGGCTTCCATGCGCAGTCACCGACTCCGGGCCGCCCGCAAGTATCACACCCTTTGGCTTGAAATCCCTGACCGACTGCTCGTCTGCATCCCAGGCATAGATCTCACAGTAAACGCCGATCTCACGAACCCGGCGGGCAATGAGCTGAGTGTACTGCGACCCGAAATCAAGAATCAGGATGCGGTCATGATGGATATTTGGCTGACTCAATTTGGCTTACCCCACACGGTAGTTAGGCGCTTCTTTGGTAATGGCCACATCATGCACGTGGCTTTCGTTGATGCCGGCAGCCGTGATTCGAGTGAACATCGGCTTGGTGCGCATTTCATCGACTGTGCGGCACCCGGTATAACCCATGGAAGAGCGAACGCCGCCCATCAGCTGGTGAACCACTGCCGTCAGTGGCCCCTTGGAAGCCACGCGCCCTTCAATCCCTTCCGGCACCAGTTTTTCAACACCGGACTTCACGTCCTGAAAATAACGGTCGCTGGAACCTGTGGTCTGCGACATGGCGCCCAGAGAGCCCATCCCGCGATAGGATTTGTAGCTGCGCCCCTGATAGAGCTCAACCTCACCGGGCGACTCGTCGGTTCCGGCCAGCAGGCCACCGACCATCACGCAGGAAGCACCGGCAGCGAGCGCCTTGGCGATGTCACCAGAGAAGCGGATACCGCCGTCAGCAATCAGTGGAATACCACGGGATTCCAGCGCGGCGGCTACGTTGGCCACGGCCGTGATCTGAGGTACACCGATACCAGCCACAATCCGGGTGGTACAGATTGAACCCGGCCCGATACCGACCTTGACGCCGTCGGCACCGGCATCAGCGAGGGCGATGGCGGCTTCAGCGGTGGCGATGTTTCCACCCACCACCTGCACATGAGGGAAGTGTTCCTTGACCCAGCGTACGCGCTCGATCACGCCTCTGGAATGACCGTGTGCGGTATCGACCACTATCAGATCCACACCGGCTGCCGCCAGTGCCTGAACCCGTGCTTCGGTTTCCGGCCCGGTTCCCACCGCGGCACCGACGCGCAATCTGCCCTGGTCGTCCTTGCAGGCATTGGGGTAATCCTGCGCTTTCTGGATGTCTTTCAGGGTGATCAGGCCGCACAACTCGAAGTCATCGTTCACCACCAGCACTTTTTCAATCCGGTGCTGATGCAGCAGCGACATGACTTCTTCGTTATCCGCGCCTTCCTTGACCGTGACCAGCCGGTCCTTACGGGTCATGAGTTCGGAAACCTTCTTGTCGAGGTTGCCTTCAAAGCGGATATCCCGACCGGTAATGATGCCGACGAGATCCTTGCCATCGACCACCGGCAAACCAGAGATGCGGTTGGCCCGGGTCAGCTCCTGGACTTCGCGGACCGTCGTATTGGGTGAAACCGTGATGGGATCCTTCACCACCCCGCTTTCGAATTTCTTGACACTGCGCACCTCGGCCGCCTGGGCCTCTGGCGTCAGGTTTTTGTGTATGATCCCGATGCCGCCTTCCTGGGCCAGCGCGATCGCGAGGCGGGCTTCCGTTACCGTATCCATGGCAGCAGAGACCAGGGGAATGTTCAGGGGGATATCCCGGCTGATGCGGGTCTTCAGCGAGACATCTCTGGGCAGGAAGTCGGAGTAACCGGGAATCAGGAGAACGTCGTCGAACGTGAGTGCGTCTTCAGCAATACGCAGCATGGAACTCACCTTGGCATGGCTTGAATTAATCGCGCATTATAAATTTTTCCCGTTACAGCGTAAACTGGCCCGACAGGTTAAATTAATGACACGAAAAGGATTTCCAGCCGTGGCAAATAACGCGCTCAGCGTCAGCGAACTCAACCGAGAAGTCAAAAACCTTCTGGAAAACAGCCTCATGCGTGTGCTGGTTACCGGCGAGGTGTCTAACTTCAGCTGCCCCGCCTCCGGGCACTGGTATTTCACCCTGAAAGATGAACGGGCCCAAGTGCGCTGCGCCATGTTCAAAGGGCGCAACTTCCGCGTCGGCCAGCGACCCGCCAATGGCGATGATGTCACCGTCATGGCCAAAGTCACGCTGTATGAAGGTCGCGGCGAATACCAGCTGGTGGTCGACAGCCTGGAAACCGCCGGTGAAGGAGCCCTGCGACGGGCCTATGAGGCCCTCCGACTCCGCCTGCAGGCCGAGGGGCTTTTCGATGTGGCGCACAAACAGCCGATACCCCGCCTGCCCCGCCGCATCGGCATCATCACCTCCGCTACCGGTGCCGCCATCCGCGATATTCTCAGTGTCCTGGCGCGACGTTTTCCGGCCATTCCGGTCTACCTGCTTCCGGTCCCGGTGCAGGGCGACGAAGCCGCTCCGGCCATCGTGCACGCACTGGCCAGGGCGAACGAGCATGACCTGGCCGACGTGCTGATCGTCGGTCGTGGTGGCGGTTCTCTGGAAGACCTCTGGGCTTTCAACGAAGAGCCCGTGGTCCGCGCGATTCATGCCAGCCGGATACCGGTCATCAGTGCCGTAGGCCACGAGACGGACACCACCCTGGCTGACTTCGCTGCCGACTACCGCGCGCCCACCCCTTCGGCCGCCGCCGAACAGGCCAGCCCGGATCAGGTGGAGTGGATGCAGCGGCTGGACCGGATCGAACTTATCCTGCAACAGCACATGCAGCGCACTTTCCAGCAATACACGCGCCAGCTGACCCAGTTGCGCGAACGCCTGGAAGCCGGTGCCCTCAGCGGCTCCCAGGAAAAGCAGCGGCTGGAGAGCCTGAACGAGCGCCTGCGCAGAGCCGGTCTGCGTCTGGTCACCGACAAACGCCGGCAACTGCAGCAACTCAGCCTGCGTTTGCGCGACCCGCGCCAACAACTGCAACAGCAAGGCGAGCGTGCAGAGACTTTGCGCCAGCGACTTGAGCAGATCATCCTCCGCCTGCTGAACCAGCGCGAACAGTCCCTGACAGCCGGCATGCGCCAGTTACATGCAGTGAGCCCGCTCGGCACGCTGTCCAGGGGTTATGCCATCGTTACTGATGCAGCCGGGCACGTGGTGGAATCTGCAGAGCAGGTGGAAGTGGGGGCAGAAGTCAGCAACCGCCTGAAACAGGGCACCCTGACCTGTCAGGTCATTGGCGTCTCCTCCGACTGAGGCGCCAATCGCCGGGCCAAGCGACTACCAGGGGATGGGCTGGCCGTCCCAGGACCAGAGTCTGCCAGTATCCGCAGCGGTCTTGCTGAACAGCACATCCGCCATTCGTGCCACCGAGTATTCCGGTTTGAACACCTTGTGGTCCGGGGTTCCGGAGCGAAACGGCTCGGAGAGTGGGGACTCGACCGTCCCCGGATGCAGGGCCGCCACGCACACTCTGGGCAGACTGCGTTTCCACTCCAGGGCAAGTGTTTTCAGGGCCATGTTCAGAGCCGCCTTGGAGGCCCGGTAGCTGTACCACCCGCCCAGCCGGTTGTCTTCAATACTGCCTACCTTGGCGGACACCGTTGCAAACCAGCCCTGCTCTGCCTTGCGCAATGCGCCCTGAAAGGCCTTTGCCAGCAACAAGGTGGGCAAGGCATTGATCTGCAGGTTGCGAAGAAAGAAATCGGCTTCAAACTGGCGGATACTTTTTTCCGGCCCCTGCTCTTCCGTATGCAGAAAACCCACGGCATTGATCAGCAGGTCGAGCTGCCCGAACTGATCAGCACACCCGGCGACGGACTCCGCATCGGAAGGATTCATCCTTATCCAGTTAACCGGGAATCCGGTTTCGGCCGGTTCGTTGCGCCACCAGGTCCCCGTGATTGCAGACTGCGGAAAGCGCTCATGAATCTCTGCCAGCCAGGCGCGACCAATGGCACCCGATGCCCCGACGACCAAAGCCTGTGTTGTCACGCTGTCTCTCCTTCCTGTCGGTCACAACCCACACCGGCGAGGCTTGGTCAGCGCATGGCCAGCAACACCAGTATCCAAACAGGCATTACGATGCCGAGCACAAAACTGATCAGGGCCCCCAGGCGGCGGAAAAGAAAGTTGCGCTGCAGCATGCCGATGGCATGCAGAACCCGGCTGACAAACAGACTGATGCCCAGCAGATGAATCGACCAGGGGGAACCGCCGAGCCAGGCAATGATCCACAGCATGGGCAACAGGGGAATGATCTGCTCCAGCGCATTCAGGTGCGCACGCTGCGCTCCCTGCAGCGGCCGGTTTCCCCCATCGCCGAAGGCCACCTTTTCCCGGATACGGGTACGGGACACATTCAGCCCCAGAACAGTCAGCAGCAGTATCAAAAGTGCGGAATAAAGGGCCGCGATGGTCATGTGTTCAGTCTCCATTCATTTTTTCCTGTTAAGATATCTTGGTTTAATGGCCTGTGGCTACGGGAATGCGCCGGTCAATCCGGATCCCGACTGGCAAAGGCTTGAGCCAAAGAGAACTGAGCCAGGGCCGGACGCGGCCCTGTACAAGGACTGAACTATGAGAAGTAAGCTGTGCGACCGGGCCTGGATGGGAACCTGCCTGGTTTTGCTGGCCCTGCTGCTGCAGACCGGCTGTGCCGTGAACCCTGTCACGGGTGAAAGAGAGCTGATGCTGGTAAGCGAAGCCCAGGAGTTCGCCATAGGCCGGGAGCAATATGAACCGGCACAACAGGCACAGGGCGGCCGTTACTATCTGGACCCGGAACTGACCCTCTACATTCAGGAAGTCGGCCAGAAGCTGGCCCGGGTCAGTGACCGGCCCGATCTGCCCTATGAATTCGTGGTGCTGAACAATTCCGTCCCGAATGCCTGGGCCCTGCCCTCAGGCAAGATCGCCATCAACCGGGGCCTGCTGGTCGAACTGGAAGACGAAGCTCAGCTGGCAGCCGTGCTCGGCCATGAAATTGTACACGCCGCGGCCAGGCACAGCGCGAAGCGCATGCAGAGCGGCATGCTGGTGTCTGCGGGAATGGCAGGCCTGGGGGTCGCCCTGAAAGACAAAAGCTACAGTGACCTGCTGATCGGTGGCGCAGCTCTGGGCGCAAACATGACCATGGCCAAATATGGCCGCGATCACGAGCTGGAATCGGATCATTACGGTATGACCTACATGGCCCGCGCCGGGTACGAGCCGGAGGCGGCCGTGGAACTGCAACAGACCTTCGTGCGTCTTTCTGAGGGCCGCCGCACCGACTGGCTAAGCGGTCTGCTCGCCTCTCACCCACCGTCACAGGAACGGGTAGAAGCCAACCGGGTCACCGCCCGGAAACTCCCCGGTGACTATCGCGGACGCGAAGCCTATCAAAGGGCTACCGCACGCCTGAGAAAAACTTTGCCCGCCTACGAAGCCCACGATGAAGGCCGCGCGCTACTGGAAAAGGAGCAATACAAAGAGGCGCTGGCCAAGGCCAATCAGGCCATCCGTATTGAGCCCGACGAGGCCCTGTTCTATGCCCTGCGGGGTGAGGCTCACAAAGGCCTGGGATCAGACAGGCAGGCACTCGCTGACTTCGACAAGGCGGTTGCCCTGAACCCGGAATACTTTGCCAACTTCCTGAACCGTGGCATGGCAAATCAGGAGGCGGGCAATACGCGGCAGGCGGAGAAAGACCTGGCAGCGGCAAACAGTCTGCTGCCCACGTCCATGGCGAGCCTCGCACTGGGTAGCCTGGCCGAGCAGAACGGCCAGACTGACGCCGCGCTGGGGCATTATCGTGCCGCCGCACAGGCCACCGGAGAATTTGGTAACCAGGCCCGACTGAGCGTGGCGCGACTGGACTTTCCAAACAACCCCGGCGAATACCTGCCCGTGAAGATTGTGCAGGATCGCCAGGGGCGACGCTATGTGCAACTGCAGAACCAGAGCCCACTTGATTTGCAGACCGTGGCGCTGGAGTTGAAGGTGCTGGACCGTCAGGGCAACCTGCTGTCGGAAGAGACCCTGACCTTCCGCGAGGTCAAAGCCGGAGGCGCCAGTGACCCGGCCCTGAGTCGCAGTGCCACCGATGCTTCACGACTCAAGGACGTGAAACTGGTTACGCGGATCGCCGGCTACACGCAGTAGCCGCTTCCGTTCTGACCTACCCGGTTGAGGAAGCACAGGATATTGTCTGCTGTCTCGTCCGGGCGTTCCTGAGGGAAGAAGTGCGAGCCACTGACTGACCCGACCGCGATGTGTCCATGCCGCCGCTGCAGACGCTGCGCGGCCTCGTGCACGAACGGGTAAGTCGTCTCGCCGTAGAACATCTGCACCGG
>JAUIAZ010000416.1 GCA_030427465.1 Gammaproteobacteria bacterium
ATTGCCAGCGTGTCGGCTCAGGAAACCGGGGAGACTGAGGCAGGGGCTGAAGCGGCGGCGGATACAACAGAGGAGGCATCGCCACCTGTGCAGATCCGCAGCCCTCTGGACGGTCTTTCCCGGCCCGCCACCCCCAGCCGGCTTCGCCTGCAGTGGCTGTCGGATGAGCTGACACCTGCTCAGGTGCGATGGCTGAACGGCGATCAGCAGAACCCCTCGGCTTTTCTCGCACTGTATCTTCCAGAAACCACCGGTCGTGGCCAGGGCGGGGCCTTGATTCTGCCAGATGCCGGGCAGCATCCGGATTGGCCCGGGGTGGTTTCGGTGCTGCGTCAGGGCTTACCAGACAAGGGCTGGCATACCTTGTCGATTGCGCCCTATTCGCAGAACCAACAAACAGGCATCAGTCGGGTACTGGAAACCAGAACTTCGGATCAGTTTCCGTATCCGGATGCCCCCGTGCGCCGCCGGGTTGGGGGTGACCCCGCGAATGCAGAAACCGGAGATGAGGCTGGGACGGGTGAAGCAGGAGCAGCCGAAGAGTCTGCGGCAGATGACAAGACTGCTGAAACAGACCCGAATGCAGAAGCCCGTGCAGCCACCAATGCAGAAACTGAAAAGCTGGAAGCAGAGGCTGCTGCCGAATCTGCGCGTGCAGCGGGTGAGCCAGAAGTGGCACTCAATGAGTCGCTTTCACCCCAGGCCGCTGAGGTCAGCCCGGTTACCAGGCTGGAACTCGGGTTACAGTTCCTGAATCAGAGTGGTTTGTTGAATCAGGTCATCATCGGGGTAGGGCGGGGTGCCGAAACCACACTGGACTATCTTGAAGCACTGCCGACGATTCCTGAGAAAGGTTTGGTGTTGGTCTGGATCAATGCCGAAGTCGACGACCAGCGTCTGAACCAGTTGCTGGAAAGGCAGCCGGACATGCTGTCGCTGCAAATTCTGGACATTTATGATGGGCAGAACCGCGAATGGCAGGACCGCGCAAAATTCCGTCTGCGCTTTGCACGTCGAAAGCAGATGGCGGGTTATCAGCAGGTCCGGCTACCCTGGCTGGAACGGGCGGTCTCAGGCTACGACCAGATGCTGGTTGAGCGGGTTTCCGGTTGGCTACAGCGTGCCGCGCCGGGAGAGGATAGGGCGCGCCAGAATCTGTAAGTCGTCCAGATGCAGCTGCTCCGCTACCCAGTCTGGGGCTGCACCGGATCGGGCTTTCGGGCTGCCTTTAACCTTGTGGAAGCACTTCCCCGTTTCGCTCCTTCAGCCACTGATCAAGTTCTGCGAGCCGGTCGGGCGTACCGATGTCCCGCCACTCCCCTTCATACAGTTCACCACTGATCCGGTCCTCTTTCATGGCTTCACGGAGTACCGGAGCCAGGGGGAACACGCCGGAAGGTACTTTGCTGAAAAGGCTGGGCCGGTAAAGACCTATCCCGGAGAAAGTGTATTTGGGGAAGCCGTGAGTGCTTACCCGGTCTTTTTCAAGTGCAAAGTCTCCGCGCTGGTTGTGGGCCGGGTTGGGCACAAGCACGAGGTGTCCCTGGTGGTCACTGAGCCCTGTTGCACGCTGAATCAATGCTTCGTAGGGGAAGTCGGTCCACAGGTCCCCATTAACGACCAGAAAGGGTTGATCGTCCTGAGGTTCCAGAAGAGGCAGCGCCTGGCGAATACCACCCGCCGTTTCCAACGGTTCTCCCTCACGGGAATAACGGATGCTGACACCGAGCTCGGTGCCATCGCCCAGACTGGATTCCAGACGGTCGCCCAGCCAGGCATGGTTTATTACCAGATCAGTAATACCAGCCTGGCGAAGGTCATGGATGATGTGTCCGATCAGGCTGTTATTGCCTGCCTTCAACAGAGGTTTGGGGGTGTGATCGGTCAATGGTCGCATGCGTGTGCCGAGACCTGCTGCCAGGATGAGAGCTTTCATGGAGTCACCTGAGCGGTCTGCGTGTTTTGTATGGCTTTGCGGGCAAGCGCTGGTTTCAGTTCCGACTTCAGAAAATCCAGAACGCGGGGGTAGCCCCCGAGTTCGTCTAGAGCCTCAATCAGATAATCTACGGTATTGGGAATATCTGGCAGGTAGCCGGCTTTGCCATCACGAAGCCAGAGCCGGGCAAAAATTCCGGCGGCCTTCAAGTGTCTCTGCATACCCATGGTAGTGAAATCCTTCATCAGCGTAGGCCTGTCGGGGCGAGCGGACTCAGGTAACTGGTTCAGATATCGCTGTACCAGCGCTTCCCGCTGGTCTTTGGTAAGGCGCACATAGCAGTCCTTCAACAGCGAGACGAGGTCATACGTGTAGGGACCGTAAACCGCATCCTGAAAATCGATGATGCCGGGAGAGCCGGCGTCAAGCATCATCAGATTACGACTGTGATAGTCCCGGTGCACGGCAACCCGGGGTTGAGCCAGTGCGGTCTGGACCAGATACTCCGTCAGGTCGCCCAATTCCGTCCGGGCTGCTGGCGGCATCTGCAGGGCCAGGTAGCGCTCGGTCAGCCAGTCAGGGAACAAGGCTATCTCGCGTCGCAGGAGCGCCTCGTCATAAGCCGGAAGCGTGCTACCGTCAATGGACTGTTGCATCTGCACAAGGGCGTCAATGCAGGCTGGATACAGGCTCTCTGCGCGCTCTTCCTTCAGGGCGATGTGCAGCGTCCGGTCGCCAAAGTCTTCCAGCAACAGGAAGCCCTTATCCAGATCAGCTGCCACCACTTCGGGAACCCGCACCCCCATCGCGCGCCATTGCCTGGCAATTGTCAGGAAAGGGCTACAGTCTTCGTGCGAAGGTGGTGCATCCATCAGGATCAGGGAGCCGGCAGGGTCGACGGCTCTGAAATAGCGTCTGAAGCTGGCGTCTCCGGCCAGCAGGCTGAGTGTCATCGGGCGTTCAGGCTGTATCTGGGACAGCCAGAGTGTCGCCTCGGACAGGCGCTGATCAGGGAGTGTCATGGTGTTCAGGATTTCGTGCGGTTGATGAAAGCTTCCAGTTGCCGGGCATGGG
>JAUIAZ010000417.1 GCA_030427465.1 Gammaproteobacteria bacterium
CTGACTCACACTGTTTCTTCCCATGCCTTTAACTGTATGCGACTGACAACTGCCCGCTATTGGACGGTGCCCGCTGCCGAAGCGCGACATCATACCTGTTTTCGCTTTTTTGAGCGATAACACACCTGACAGGCAGCGCACGGGCAGTCCAGCAGAATAATTGCCAGCCCAACAGCAAATTCATTTGACATCAGGTTCCAAAAACGGCATATTTCCGCGTCTTTAAATTCGAGGAACAATCCAGTGGCTAATAACCCGTCTGCAAAAAAACGCGCCAGGCAGCAGGTCAGTCGCCGAGCTCACAACATGAGCCAGCGATCCACTGTACGAACGTACACCAAGAAAGTCCTGGCTCAAATTGAAAAAGGTGATTACGAAGGCGCTTCCCAGGCTTTCCAGACAGCAGCCCCTATCATTGACTCCATGGTCAACAAGGGCATTTACTCCCGCAACAAGGCTGCACGCACCAAGAGCCGTCTGAATGCGCGTATCAAGGCTCTGAAAGCATCCTGATTCTTTCTACACCTGTGTACTTACGACAAGGCCGCTGATTCAGCGGCCTTTCTGTTTTATTCCGGCTCCAACACCCTCTGATACGCCCTCTCAGAACACCACGAGATTGTCCCTGAGTATCAGTTCAGGCTCATTCACATACCCAAGTATTTGCTTGATATTGTCGCTGGGCTGCCCACACAACCTGGCCGCATCCACCGAGTCGTAGTTCACCAGCCCTTTGGCCACCTCCTCACCTGACGGCCCCCTGCAGGAGACCATTTCTCCGCGGCGAAACCGGCCCTCGACCCTGACCACACCGACCGGCAACAGACTTTTCCCCCTTTCCCTCAGCACAGTGACGGCACCTGAATCCAAGTACAGCGTGCCCCGCGTCTGCAAGTGACCCGCAATCCACTGCTTACGGGCCAACCACCGCTCCTGATCCGCCAACAGAAGAGAGCCCAGGTCTTCCCCGCTCCTCAAGCGGGTCAGCACCGCCTCTTCCCGACCACTGGCTATCAGCGTCGTGGTTCCCGAGCGGGCTGCCAGACGCGCAGCCCTCAACTTGGTAAACATTCCCCCGCGTCCCAGCGCACCGGCACTTTCTCCGGCCATCTGATCCAGCTCAGGAGCAGAGGCCCTCGCTACTGCGATTCGGCGAGCTTGCGGGTTGGATCGGGGGTCGGCTTCCAGCAAGCCCTTCTGGTCTGTGAGAATCACCAGAACATCTGCCTCCACGAGGTTCGCCACCAGTGCCGCCAACGTATCATTGTCACCGAAGCGGATTTCCTCTGTTACCACCGTATCGTTTTCATTCACGATGGGCACCACCCCCAGATCAACCAATGTTCGTATGGTTGCCCGCGCGTTAAGATAGCGCCTACGATCGGATAGATCATCATGCGTCAGCAGGATTTGCGCAGACAGAAAGCCATGCGCTTTGAGACCGCTTTCCCAGGCTTGAACCAACCCCATCTGCCCGAGCGCTGCGGCCGCCTGTAACTGATGCACAGAATCAGGACGCTTACGCCAACCCAGACGGGACATGCCCTCGGCTATGGCCCCAGAGGAGACAAGAACGAGCTCCACTCCGTCTTTTTTCAGTCTGGCCAACTCTGACACCCAGCCAGCCAGGCTCTCCCGGTCGAGCCCCTCTCCATCAGCCGTCAGCAATGCACTGCCAATTTTGACAACCCATCTTTCGCATCGTGATAGTTTTGACCGGGATTTCGCTGCGTCCAGTTCCCCGAGAATCAATCCGGACTCACTGGACATAGACGACCTCAACATCGTCATCGTCATCAAAGTCGTCGTCGTTGCGCTGTGCATCGCGCGCAGCACGGCGCTGCGCCTTCAGCAGCTCAATACGCTCACGCACCTCGGCATCCAGCTGCAACCGCTCAGCCTCTGCAGCAGCCGCCGCCTCAGGATCCTCAAGTTCGGCGCTCTGACGCTCCTCAAGATAATTCATAATATCCTGGCAAAGTCGTTCTGTGCCCTCGCCAGCAATAGCGGACAGACAATGAACAGCCCCATCCCAGCCAAGTCTTTCAACAATTTCGTCGCGCAGGGCATCCCGCTCCTCGGCCGGCACGAGGTCCATCTTGTTCAGAATCAACCAGCGATCCCTGGCCGCCAGAGTCGGACTGAATCGCTCCAACTCCCGGACAATAGTCGTGACGGTTTCGACCGGATCAGCCTCGTCCAGAGGCTTTACATCCACCAGGTGCAACATAAGACGGGTGCGTACAAGGTGTTTAAGAAAACGGATCCCCAGACCGGAGCCTTCCGCAGCGCCTTCAACCAGACCGGGAATATCCGCCACGACAAAGCTGCGGTGCGCCCCCACTCTGACCACACCCAGGTTCGGAACCAGTGTCGTGAAAGGATAGTCTGCCACCTTGGGACGGGCTGAGCTGATGCTGCGAATCAGAGTCGACTTACCCGCATTCGGCATACCCAGCAGGCCGACATCCGCAATCACTTTCAGTTCGAGGCGCAGGGTTCGACCCTCCCCCGGCGTACCTGGCTTGGTCTGTCTCGGCGCCTGGTTCACGCTGCTCTTGTAGCGGGTATTGCCCAGCCCGTGAAAGCCACCCTGAGCCACCTTTACGGTCTGCCCTGCTTCCACCAGGTCACCCAGCAACTCGTCACGATCCGCATCATAAACCATGGTCCCCACGGGAACTTTCAGCTCGAGATCATCGCCTTTACGACCCGTGCAGTTGCCCCCCTTCCCCGGCTCGCCGTTTTGAGCCTTGAACTTACGGGTGTAACGGTAATCTACCAGCGTATTCATGGCATCATCCGCCACCAACAGGACAGAACCACCATCCCCGCCGTCACCGCCGTCAGGACCTCCTTTGGGCACATATTTTTCACGCCGAAAGCTCAGACAGCCATCTCCGCCTTTTCCCGCCAACACTTCGATACGCGCTTCATCGACAAATCGCATGACCCTAT
>JAUIAZ010000418.1 GCA_030427465.1 Gammaproteobacteria bacterium
TTATCCCTTTGCCAGCCAGAACACGCGGGACTTCTACAACCTGATGGATGTCTATCTGGATGCGGTTTTCTTTCCCAGTCTGGATTACCTGGATTTCCGGCAGGAAGGACACCGGCTGGAGTTTGAAACACCGGATAATCCCGAAAGCGCGCTGGTACACCGGGGGGTTGTCTACAATGAGATGAAAGGGGCCATGAGCGCGATCCACTCCCGCGTCTGGGACCGCTTGGGCTATCACCTGTATCCGACCACGACTTACCATTTCAATTCGGGTGGTGATCCTGAGCACATTACTGACCTGACGCATGAGCAGCTGCTGCAGTTCTACCGCCGCCATTATCATCCCTCGAACGCCATTTTCATGACTTTCGGTAGTCTTCCGCTGGAAGATATACAGACGCGGATCCATGAACAGGTACTGTGCCAGTTCAAGGCAGATGAGCAGCCGGTAAGTATCGCGGATGAAAAGCGCTACTATGCCCCCGTGCGTGTTCAGGAGTCTTACCCCCTGAATGAAGAGGACCTCAGCGCAAAAACGCATCACGTCATGGGGTGGCTGCTGGGGCGTAGCGATGAGCTTGAAGAGGTCCTTGAGGCCCACCTGATGACCAATGTGTTGCTGGAAAACAGCGCCAGCCCCCTGATGCAGGCCCTGGAAACCACTGATCTGGGTCAGACACCCTCTGCTCTGTGCGGTCTTGAGGACAGCCAGCGTGAAATGCTGTTTGTCTGTGGCCTGGAAGGCAGTGAGCCAGATCATGCGAATGCCTTTGAAGAGTTGGTGCTGAATGTGCTGGAAAGAGTGGCTCGCGATGGGGTTCCGTCAGAACGTCTGGAGGCAGTGCTGCATCAGCTGGAGCTGAGCCAGCGGGAAATATCCGGGGACAGCTACCCGTATGGCCTGCAGTTGATGCTGGCTACACTCAGTCCGGCATTGGAAGGCGTGGACCCGGCTGCCTATCTTGACCTCGATCCGGTACTGGAGCGTCTGCGCGAGAAAATCCGGGAGCCGGATTATCTGCCCGGTCTGGTGAAGAGATTGCTGTTGAACAACCCTCACCGTGTTCGCCTGAGTATGCAGCCAGACCGTGAACTGGCTTCTCTGCAGGAAAAGGCCGGTGTCGAGCGTCTGGAACGTGTCCGGCAAAAACTGAGCGAACAGCAGAAGCAGAAGTTGATAGAGGAAGCGGCTCAACTCGCGGAGCGCCAGACACGCAAGGATCCGGTTGACTGCCTGCCCAGGGTAGGACGCGAAGATGTACCAGCCGACTTGAGCTGGGTGGAGCCCGAAAACCGTAGTGCCAATTCACCCTTCGTTGGCTACGGCCGTGGAACCAATGGCCTGGTTTATCAGCAGGTAATACGCGCTCTGCCTGAAATGAATGAAGACGAAACCTTCCTGCTGCCTCTGCTGGCCTACCTCCTGCCGGAGCTCGGTTTGGGCTCTGAGTCCTACCTTGAGATACAGGAAAGACAGAGCGCCATTTCGGGAGGCCTGAACGCCTACTTTGATATCCGTACACCCGCTGGTCTGGTGACGCCAGGGAACAGCGCCGAGGGGATCATGGTTTATTCGGCCAAGGCACTGGCGCGGAATGCTGGCAAAATGACGGAGCTGCTGGTGTCGACCTCGGAGAATGCGCGTTTCGATGAGCATCAGCGCATACGGGAAATGCTCGCTTTGCTGAGTTCCCGGAAAGTTCAGGGTGTACCCAACAACGGTCACGGATTGGCCATGTCAGCGGCGAGTCAGTCTCTGAATCCGGTATCTGGCCTGAGCTATCGCAGTTCGGGTCTGGCCGGGATACAGAAGCTCGTCAAACTGGTGGGGGAGATCAGCACTGACAAGCAAGCTCTGGCCAGCCTGGCAGACCAGCTGGCCGCCCTGTACCAGCGCATCTCGGCACAACCTCTGAAAGTGCTCAGCATTGCCGAGTCAGAGCGGCTGCCTGAACTGCGATGCGCGTGGCCGGCGGACTGGCTCAAGGGGGCTGCGGGCGGTGCTATGCCTGGCAAGATCAGTTTGCCGGAAAAGCCGGCCGAAAGCGGACTGGCCTGGCAGGTCAATGCCTCGGTTAACTACTGTGCGCTGGCCTTTCCGACCGTGACAGGTCAGCACGAAGATGCGCCGGCCCTGACGGCCCTGTCCGGTGTACTTCGGAACGAGTTTCTGCACAGCGCCATCCGCGAAAAAGGTGGGGCCTACGGAGGCGGAGCCAGCCAGAATAATGGGGAGGGGGTTTTCCGCTTCTACTCATACCGCGACCCCAGGCTGGGAGAAACCCTGGATGACTTCCGTCGTTCCATACACTGGTCACTTGAGGGTGGTATTGATGAGGCTGTACTAGAACAGGCCATTCTTGGCGTGGTCAGCTCTCTGGACAAGCCCAGGTCACCTGCCGGCGAAGCCCGTCATGCTTTTCACAGCGATCTTTTCGGGCGTGGTCATGAGTATCAGACCCGGTTCCGTGAACGGGTGATGGCCCTGCAGGTTGACCACCTCAAAGAGGTGGCCAGCAAATACCTGCTGGATAAGCCGGGCTGTGTTGCGGTGGTGGGCGGCGATCAGGTTGCGACCAAAGCGGCTGACCTGGGGCTTTCCCTGAAGCGCCTGGAGGTCTGAAGCCGCTAACTAGCGGATGCGGCGTTCGATGCCTGTCATCAGCAGAATGCGCGTGGAAATTTCTTCCACGCTATAATCGGTGGAGTTAAGGAAGGGAATCCGCTCCCGCCGGTACATCATTTCGACCTCTTCCACCTCATAGTTACACTGTTTGATCGAGCTGTACCTTGAGTTTGGCTTCCGTTCATGCCGGATCAGAGCGAGCCGCTCGGGGTCGATGGTCAGTCCAAAAATCTTGTGACGGTGAATCTTGAGAGCCTTGGGCAGTTTCTGGTCGAGTATCTCATCTTCGGTAATCGGGAAGTTGGCGGCCTAAGGCTCTCAAGATTCAC
>JAUIAZ010000055.1 GCA_030427465.1 Gammaproteobacteria bacterium
GGCCCAGAATCACTATGACCAGAGCCACCAGTCGCCTGACTACGATTCTAATCAGCTGACTTTCGCTGAGAAGGCCCAGGGGCCGGGTCAGCAGTCTGGAAAGAGGCCGTGAAAGCAGGAAGAAGGTTATAAAGACGCCGACACCGAAGATAATCAGCGGTGCCACACGCAGGGTGGTATTCCACGCAGTCAGAGCTTCCCGTCTGAACGGCTCCCAGCTCAGATAGTCTGGTTGGGGCACGCCAAGGCGGTTTCTGACCGCAACGGTGCCCTCGATATTCGCTGCCACCTTTGCGGCCCATTCAAGGTCGGAGGCTTCCCGGGCTTCACCCTTGAGTGTCACCAGTCCCTGAGTGACCTCAACATTCAGTACCGGAAAGGCACCTGAACTCTCAAGAATGCGGGTCAGGCGTTTCTGTATCTGAATATCTTTGGGCGGATCCTCAACGGTGATAACACGGTCCACTTCCTGGATGTCATCCGGTGAGTCCAGTAGCTCGGCAAATCCGCTCTCCTGGGTCCTTCCACTGGCGGTCACTAATAGCAGCGCAACCAGAAGCAGAGTGGCAGGAATGCCATTGAGTTTCAGTCTGTAAGGCATGGAGCTTCGAATACCGGAGGGTTTGGCAGAGTCTTTGTTATTGTTACCGAGCATGTGCTGAGCGGGCTGCCAAGTCAAGCCGTTGATCGCGCCTCGTCCACGGGCTCCAGCTGCCAGCCACTTGCGAGTGCGGCCAGCGCGCACAGTCCGAAAAGACTGAACATCCAGCCCACGGATACCTGGGCTACGGCGGCAGATGCGGCACCAAACAGAAGGAGCAGGACGCCGATACAGGTGTTGCTGACCGCCACATAAGTGGTTCGATCCTCATCATCCGCCACATCAACGACGTAGGTTTTACGGCCCAGCCTAACCCCCTGATGTACCAGGGCGAACAGGGCATAGAGCGACAGCCACTGCCAGGTCGGTGCCTCACTTCGTGTGAAGATAAGCAGCGCAGCAAACAGGCACAGGGTGGCGCTGGCCACGGCGGTTATGAGCAGCACGCGGCGGCTGTCCCTGTCGGCCCAGGCGCCCCATACTCTGGAGCTCAGCAAGGACACGAAACCTTCAAGAGCGATCAGGCAGGCGAAGGTGCTTACAACCTGGTTGCTCGCGGAAAGACTCTGGGCCACTACCATTGGCATGGCCAGTGCGGAAACCATCATCAAGGCCCTTGTGAGCACAAAAGAACGGAAGTTGGCATCTGTCCGGAGAGGTTGAAACAGTGTTCGCCAATCCAGGGTGCCGCTTTCCTTGCGCGGGGTGGCTGCATCTTCATTCCTCAGATGCACGCGGGAGAACAGGGCACCGGCTGCTGCCATGGCCAGGGCAGCGACCAGCAGCAAGGCGGTGAGCACCCACTCATGACGCGACAGGCTTTGTTGAATGGCTTGGGAAGCCTCTTCGTTGCCAGGGTTATGATCCATTAGCAGAAGCACCAGACCCAGCGCAACACCGACAGCTCCGGCAAGCGTTCCGGAAAGGCCCATCAGACTGCCGCGGCGTGATTTGGGTATGGTGAGCCCCAGAACGGTTTTTGAGCTGAGAGAGCATAGGCTTCGGGCCAGGCTGAAACTGAGCAGGCAGCCCAGTACCGCTATGCCTCCTGTCCAGCCTTCGAGGAAAAACAGGGAAAGGGCCATTACCAGAAGGCTGAGCCCCTGAATACTGCCGCCCAGCGTGTAGATTTTCTGAGGTTTTTCCGCGCCGCGGATCCAGCCCTTTATCAGCACCTGGGGCAGCATGGAAAACGATTCCCGGATAGGAGCGATGAGGCCGATCATGAAAGTAGGCGCACTCATCACTTGCAACACCGCCGGGATAACAACTTTGGTGCTGGAGAAAGCATCCCCGAGCTTGCTTGAGAAAGACGCGGCAACCTGCGTCCGCCGATTGTGGGGAATGTCGCTGCTGTCTGTCACGAAGGGCCTCCCTGCCTTGGTTTCAGAACCTTACCCGGAAATGAAAACCGGATTGAAGCCGAGATTCCATATGATGACGGTTCCGATCCGGGTCAGCACCAGATAAACCAGCGCCACAGCCAGAATAGAGCCCTCAAAGAGAAACGCCTTTTCCTCGCTGATATTCAGCACGATCGGCAACCCGTCGTACAGCAGATACCCTGCGTAAGCCGCCGCTGCGAGGAAAATGATCATGTTGAACCAAGGCACCGGATACAGCAGGGCAAACCCTGCGATAAACAGCGGTGTGCAGGCGTAAGCCATGAGCGCGACGCCGTTGGCGGCATGATGATCTCGCTTGGCGCCATAAGTCTTGGCCATCCAGTCAATCATGTAGCCAATGGCAAAAACACCCACGAGCATGGCAATGTAGGTGAGTACGCTCAGCTGAAGCGCACTGGTGGTGGTGAGTTTGATCAGTTGACCTTCACCGACCTGCCAGCCGAATTGCGTGGTGGAGATGAAAGCGCAAACGGGAGCTATCAGCCCGAGGATGCTGATGTAGGCGACGTACAGCCGAAGCGGGCCGGCGTGTTCGCGCTTGATGGATTGCCACTCCTCATGGGGGTGCGTGAAGAGACCGAAAGCGTGCTGCAGCAACATGAAGGATTCTCCTCTGGTTGTTATTCATATAACCATGTTACGTTACGGGCCGGCCGTCGGATTTGGCACGACTGGCTTCTATGCCTAAATTTAGCAGATGTTGCTGAATTCCGCTGTGTGGTGCTGTTGTGCGCCTGGGGTAATCTTTCATGATATTTGACCGAACCCGTGTCATCGGGCTGAACTTTCGTTGGGTCGGGATCGGCTCTGACGAGATCCAACCGGGGGATGACAAATGAATGATCCAATGATCATTCTCGTTCTGGTTGGACTGGCCTCAATCATTTGCCAATATCTCGCTTACCGGATAAAGGTTCCAGCCATTCTGCCATTGTTGGTAACCGGCATGCTTCTTGGCCCTTTCCTCGGATTGATGGATCCTGATGAACTCTTTGGCGATCTCCTGTTTCCTCTGGTATCGCTTTCGGTGGCAGTGATTCTGTTCGAAGGCGCTTTGACCTTGAAATTTGAGGACCTGGGCTCACACGGAGCCATGGTTCGAAATCTGTGCAGTGTCGGTGCACTGGTTACCTGGGCAATTGCGACACCCGTGGCTCATTTTGCATTGGGAGTCTCCTGGCAGATTGCTTTCCTTTTTGGCGCAATCGTCACAGTGACAGGACCGACCGTCATTGTTCCGATGCTGAGAACAGTCAGGCCAAGCGCCAGGATCAACAATATACTGCGCTGGGAGGGTATCGTCATTGATCCTATTGGTGCGCTTCTGGCCGTCCTCGTATATGAGTTCATCGTCGCTACGCAAGATGCCTGGACCCACACCTTCCATACCTTCGGTCTCGTGATTGCCATTGGGTTTGGCATAGGTGCGGCAATGGGCTATGGCATGGGCTACGTGCTGCGTAAAAACTGGATTCCACCATATCTGGAAAACACGGCGGTATTGACGCTCATGCTGGGCGCTTTTGCGTTGTCGAACGTACTGAGCCACGAATCCGGTCTGCTCACCATCACCATCATGGGTATCTGGCTGGCCAATATGCGCGATGTAAACGTTGATGGCATTCTCGAGTTCAAGGAAACGCTTTCCGTTCTGTTGATCTCCGCTTTGTTCATTATTCTGGCTGCGCGCATTGATCTGGGCTCAATTATTCAGGTCGGCTGGGGGGCACTGCTGGTGCTGGCTGCGATTATCTTCCTCGCTCGACCGCTCTCAGTGATAGCCTCTTCAATTGGCACAGATCTTAACTGGCGGGAAATTGCCTTGCTGAGCTGGATCGCACCCCGGGGCATTGTTGCGGCTGCAGTCTCGGCATTGTTTGCACTCAAACTGGAGGCACTGGAGTACGAAGGTTCTGACATTCTGGTACCAATGGTATTCCTGGTAATTATAACGACGGTTGTACTTCAGAGCCTGACCAGTAAAAAAATTGCAGCATGGCTCAACCTGCGCTCGCCAGCACCCAACGGCTTTCTGATTTTCGGTGCCAGCAAATTTGCGCGGATGTTTGCCAGGGAACTGATGTCTCACAAGATTCCGGTTCAGATTGCGGACACCAACTGGGATGCTATCCGGGAAGCACGCATGGAAAATATCGTGACTTACTATGGTAACCCTGTTTCCGAACATGCTCGCAGAACCATGGACTTTTCGGCTTCAGGTCGCGTCCTGGTGATGTCACCCTACCGTCGCCTTAATCCTCTGGTAACCTATCACTTCGAGTACACCATGGGCAAAGGAGCGGTCCTGGGGCTTCCGATAGGCGACTTGGACGCCAGCGCCCGACATCAGGTTTCTGAAGATTACGCCAAAAAGATGGTGCTGTTCGCGCCAAGCGCAACCTATGGTCGCCTGGCCGGCCTGGTGGCACGGGGAGCGACGATAAAAACAACCCGTTTGAGCGAATCATTTACACTGGAACAATATCAGGAAACCTACGGCAACCGGGCTCTGCCCCTGTGTGCGCTGGATCCGGCTGGTAAACTGTTTGTGTTCACTGTTCAGCGCGAATTCAAACCGAAAGCTGACTGGCAGATTATTGCTTTGATCGCACCCGAGAGTATGACAGTTGAAGACAAGGCCAAGGCTGAAGCCAAGGCACGTACTGGCAAGGATGCCGACGGACCGGCCCGCGCTACGCCGGCAACGCCGGCCAACTAGCCCGCCAGGCCCGCTTCAGAAGCCTGAAAGCACCAGCTTGCCAATGGTTTGTCCACTTTCCAGTCGGGCATGAGCCTTGCGAAGATTAGCGGCATTAATGGAGCCAAGATTTTCGGTCATGGTGCTGCGCAAGACTTTCTGATCAACCAGCCTGGCGATTTCATCGAGGATCTCTCCCTGTTTTTGCATATCCGGGGTCTGGAAGAGGGAGCGCGTATACATGAATTCCCAATGCAGGGAGATAGACTTCTGCTTGAGTTTACGGATATCGATCGCCGGTTCGGGGTCGTCGATGAGTGCGAACTGCCCTTGGGGCGTCATCAGTTCGACCAAGGTATCAAAGTGATCAGCGGTGCCATTCAAGCTGATAACGGGGCTCACCTGGCTTATGCCGATACGCGCCAGTTCCTGCCCCAGGTCGCTGCGATGGTCGACCACCTGATGGGCGCCCTGGTCTCGCACCCAGCGCTGGGTCTGCTCCCGCGAAGCAGAGGCAATTACAGTTGCACCGGTTAACTGCGTAGCCAGCTGAATCAGTATCGAGCCGACACCTCCCGCCGCCCCTACAATCAGCAGATTCTGACCGCTTTTCTCAGGGCTCTGAAGGATATGCAGCCGGTCGAACAGCAACTCCCAGGCAGTCAGTGACGTCAGTGGAAGCGCTGCCGCTTCAGAGGCGCTGAGGCTTTCCGGGCAATGTCCCACGATGCGTTCATCGACCACCTGAAATTCTGCGTTAGAACCGGGGCGATTCAGGTCACCGGCATACCATACCCGGTCACCCACCCGGAAGCGGCTTACATCGGAACCCGTGGCCTCAACAATGCCTGCCGCGTCCCAGCCAAGTATTTTCGGGGATTCAGGCGTGCCTGACAGGCGATTGCGGATTTTTGTATCGACTGGATTGACCGATACTGCTTCGACCCGCACCAGCAGATCCCGTGGACCCGGTGTAGGTGCGGGCAGCTCAAAATCCATGAGTGAGCGTGCATCCGAACTGTCCAGAGAATCAATGTAAGCTACGGCTTTCATGCTGGGGCCTTCATGCGTCTATGGCTTTGGAGAAACAGAAAGCCAGCTTGATGCTGGCTTATGATCAGTTTCCGGTAGGGGCAGGGGAAATGCAAGCCGCTAATTTTTATCGGGATTCATGATTGCTGAAGGGATTCACCAGGGAAGACCCGTCGCCGACAGCGCGCAAGCGAGGGTGTCGGGATACTGCTGTGCGTATCGTGACCGCTTCGGGTTCACGGTAATCTACAAAAAAGACATGCCACCCTTGTCTGAGCAAAGACCGGAAGCGCTCGAACTTGTAATTGTTCTTCTGCATCCCGATCAGTCCGCCTTCCCAGGTACAGAAACCCATAATGAAAAGTGCCAGTAAAACATAAGGAAAGGATCCGGCGGTCTGGTGAAGGCCCAGTGCGTAAGTGGCAGTCACCAGGAGGGTAGCGAGGAAGCCGCCCACCAGCGCACCCCGGATCCCTTGGTGAACAACATCCCGGCGCAAAATGCTGTGAACCGGGTGCAGGTCTCTCTCACTGGCGTCGGCCTCCGCCTGGGTCAGCACATGCATATGTTCGCTGGCGATTCCTTTCTGCTCGAGTTCCGCCTCTATGTTTTCCAGTTCTTGCAGATCTTCAGTCGCAAAATAGGCTCGTTTCATGACATCACCTCTCTTGGGTGTCGGGCCGGCCTGTCCGACCCTGCGGGTTTGAGTACTCTGGTGTTACGTCAGAACCCAAAGAGCCGATCAGGCTCCTGTCCCCTGCGATGTTGTCCACCGACGCAGGGTTTTCTGTAAGGCGGGCAGCTGCACTGGCTTGGAGAGGTAATCCTGCATACCGGCAGCCAGGCATTTGTCACGATCACCCACCATTGAATCCGCCGTCAGGGCAATGATCGGTGTTCGGTGATTCAGGCCCTGACCTGAACGGATGGATTCACTGGCGCTCAGTCCATCAGTCCCCGGCATCTGTACATCCATGAGAATGACGTCAAAAAGCCGCTCATCGCAGTGCGCAATGGCTTCGTCACCATCCTTGGCGAGAACGGTTTCAGCACCGAGGCGTTTGAGCATACCCATGGCCACCATCTGATTGACCGGGTTGTCCTCCGCCAGAAGCACAACCAGTCCTTCACAACTGCCGTTAAGGTTTTCTTGCTGTATTGGCTTGTCAGTCTCGTTGGTGGTTTCTTCGCTGGCTTCCTGATAAGGAATAGAGAGAATGAACTCACTGCCTTTGCCTTTCTCGGAGCGGACTGTCAGATCCCCTCCCATAAGTCTTGCCAGGTGCAGTGAGATGGTGAGTCCCAGTCCGGTTCCGCCAAATTTACGGGTCGTGGAATTATCCGCCTGGGTGAATGAATCGAATATCCGGGTCAGTGCTTTCTCACCGATACCGATACCGGTGTCCTGTACCTGAATCTGCAACTGATCAGGGCCACTTGGCCGGATGCGGACAAGAATACCGCCTTCCCGCGTGAACTTGATGGCATTACCAATCAGGTTGGTCAGGATCTGCCAGATTCTCATACGGTCTGCCCGTACCCAGGTTGGCACTGCTGGCGAGTGATCAATCTGGAAGCTCAGCGCCTTGTCTTTCAGTTGTGCGGAGAAAAGTTCTTCCAGGTCTGCGATGAGCTGAGACAGATCAAACTCGATCGACTGGATTTCCAGGCGTCCTGCCTCGATCTTGGAGAGGTCAAGAATGTCATTGATAAGTGCCAGCAAGGTTTTACCGGATCGATAGGCAACATCCAGATAATGTTTCTGCTCCGGATTGAGTGTCGTACCCTGGGCCAGTTCCACCATCCCCAGTATGCCGTTCATGGGAGTGCGTATTTCATGGCTCATATTGGCCAGAAAATCTGTGCGCGCCCTGACGGCGCTCTCCAGGTGCCGGTTGGCTTCGTTCATCTGTTGGGACAGCCTCGCGCGTGCTTCCGACTCTGCTTTTGCCAGCGCAGCCTCGCGGGTGGCAAGGGCACTCTTGCGCTCCAGCATATTGATTCGCTGCGCCAGCGCAATGGAGAAAAGTACCAGTTCAATGGAGGCACCTGCCTTCAGGATGAAAGGGGCCATGTCATAATTGCCGACCCAGTTCAGGCTGCCACCGGCTACCGCCAGGAGCCCGACGCAAAATGAGGCAATACCAATCAGGAAGTAAAGTGCGGATCGGTGACCCTGCAGATAGCGATAGACTGTGATAAACAGGATCAGGAAAGCGTTCAGCAGAACCATCGGCGCATTGATGCGGGCGATCGTGCCAATGTCCATGAAAAGGAACAGCACACAGCCGGCGAAAAAAAACAGGGCATTGATTCTCAGCACGAGGTCACAGCGGGGTGCCTGTTCGGCGGTTTGCAGGACACTGCGACACAGAAGGCTGAGAAAGGCGCCGCAGATCCAGGCAAAGAGGTAGATTGACCGGCTCTCCCAGTCCGGAGACCTGGGCCAGAGCGGGTGCAGCAGACCGTCCAGTGAAGCCATGAACAGGGTGTAGCCGGTGACGTAAAAAATGTAGTGCAGGTAGACGGTGTCGCGAATCAGGACAAAAAGAAAAAAGTTGTAGGCAATCAGTCCCAGAGCCAGCCCGTAGAACATGGCGATCAGTATCAAGGCGTTATGCTCGTAAGCGTATAACGCGTCGTAACTGCTCATGTAAAGCGGGACAGCAAGAGAGCTGGTCGTCTGTATGCGCATGAGCACGAGGTAGTCACTGTTGGCCTCAAACACCAGTTCGGCCAGATGGAAGCGGACGGACATTGCCCGCTCGTCTCTGGGTAAGCGATCCCCGAGTGCAAGCGCTCGGGCAGGGGTGGACGGCACCCCGGACCCCTCCGAAATTTTCAATGGATAGACATCAATCCTGTCCAGTGGTGCATAGCGAAATTCCAGAGCGCGGGTCAGGGCTTGTTCATGCGGGTTGTTGACCTTCAGGGCGAGCCAGAGGCCTACATCGGTGTAACCAAACTGAAGGTTGGGGTTATCAGGCGGGCGAAACCGGCCCTTTCTGAACTCTGTCAGAGCTTGCTGAAAGTTCACCGTAACGGACTCCTCCTTCAGCATCCAGACATGCTCGCCCAGGTAAATACGACCCCCTTGCGCAGACAGAACCAGTGGCTGAGGCTCAGACGAGGCTGCCCGGGGCCATACTGAGTTGGCGAACAGGCAAACCACTATGCATAACCAGATCAGCCGGGCAGGGCGTCCGGAAACAGTGCCGGGATTTTTAATATTTTGTAAGAACTGCATGACTTCAGTTTAGAAAGGGGCTGCAGAAATGCCATATGGAGACACGCGCCACCGGCTGAGCTTTTCGGTAAAACCCTATGGTTGTCGAATGTGTAACCCGGTAACATTGTGTTATCAGAGGGCGCCGACTTTCAGGCCGTTGTCGGACCCTTGGCCGGGTACCCCAGACTGGGGTTCGGGCTTTCGCGACACCTGCACAGTGGTGTGACTTGGGAGAGACCATTTTTGCCGGGTCATGTCCGTGCTCCGGTTCGCTGTCTCCAAAAAGTAACGCTGGCGAATCCCCTCTCAGGGTGTTCCGCTGAAATGAGGAGAATTTATAACAGTTGGCTTGAATTTTGCTATTTTCGGTGAAAATGCATAGTTAAGAGCCCCTGGCCGGGGCGATGGTGTTTGCTAAGGAATTGTATGACCGTACGCGCCGCTTTGAAGGTAATGGTTGCGATTGCCCTCTGGGCACTGATTTTTTACTGGGTGCCTCTTGATGAATTAATGGCATCTCTGGCGCATGCCGAAACAGGCTGGGTCGTGCTTTCTTTGACTTTGCCTCTGCTGGTAAAGGGGCTGACGGCCTACCGCATGTATTGTCTCGCCCGTGCTCAGAACCTGCTTCTGGGGATGCGCGATATGCTGCGGGTGATCTTCGCAACCGCGTTTTACGGGCTTTTTCTGCCCGGTGGGGCCGCTGGTGGTGCGGTAACCTTTGCCAAGTACGTGCAGTTCGGGGCATCGCCTTCTGCCGCGCTGACCAACCTGGTGGTTAACAAAGGCCTGGAAGTTCTCGCCGCCCTGTATCTCGGGCTGGTATTCTTCTGCTTCGACCATTGGGGTGGTTCACCCTGGATACTGCTCACTGCGCCGCTGTTGTTGCTGTTTGTGGTCGCTGCATTGCATGGCATTGTCAGTCGCTTTGGTCTCTGGTCATCGTTGTGCCGGGTCGCTGAGCAAAGGCAGTGGCGCCTGGTGCCGGTGCTTCAGCGACTGGAATCCCAGTTGCAAAGGGTTCAGAGCCTTGGCTTTTTCAACTGGTTGTGCCTTTTTTTACTGGCCATTGGTGGTATTTTGCTGGCTGCTGCCGGTATGCAGGGCTTTGCCTGGGCGCTTGGTCTCGAGATCAGCTTTGCTGCGACTCTCTGGATTTATTGTTTGTTGGCGCTTCTGTCGCTGTTACCCATCTCCTTTTCGAATATCGGGGTGCGGGAAGCTTCCCTGCTGGTTCTGGCACCAGCCTATGGCATCCCGGAGTCGCAGGCCATCGCCTGGTCGATTATGATGTATGGAGCTGTGCTAACGCCTGCATTGGTTGGTGCGCTCACTGAGTCGGTGGGCCGTCGCAAAGCGGTTCTACAGGAGCCGGTACCACAAGCCTGACGTTTCCGCAGCGGATCAGATGCATGATGGGGGCGCCGGTTGATTTGACAGTTTCTTACACCAGACTTCGTCTGGTTATTCCTCTGCTGACCTTGCTTTGTCTCAGTGTCCTGGCTTTTGGGTCCTGGTATAACGCGGCGCGGGTGACCTGGCAGCCACTTCTGTTTAATGCCCTGCATTTCCCTGGAGCCATCTTACTCTTTTTCAGCCTGAGAAGTCTGGCAGGGGTGCGCTATCAGCACTGGGTATTGCCTGTAGCGCTACTTGCGGTGATCGGGGTGGAGGTGCTTCAACCGTTCTTCGGGCGTGAAGGCAGTCTGTCTGACCTTTGCTGGGGCCTGGGTGGCCTTGCCCTGAGCCACATTTTGACGAAGGTTCGCGGTTGGCTCTTCTATTTGCTGCTTTGCGCAGGGGCTCTCGCGATGCTTTACGCGCTGGTGCCACTGACCCGGCAACTGCACCAGATTGTCCGGGCGGAAATGGCTTTGCCAGACCTGGGCGGCGGGCAGGCGAGTTGGCAGTCTCATTGGCAACCCCGCGCCGATACCGCCTGGTTGTTTGAAGCCGAAAGCACCGGCAATCTGGTGGAAACCGCCGTCAGTCTTTCCCGGGCGGAGGATGGCCCCGGCCGCATCGGCATGCTTTGGCGCAACCCCGGGCTAGGCCTGGCAGACGCGCGCGGTCTGTGTGTGGATTATACCGTGCCGGGGTCAAGCAAGTTGGTGCTGAGGGTTCATGATCGTGAAGCGGGCGACTGGCGCCAGCGCTTCGAACATCGCTGGCCTGCAAGCGCAGGAAGGCAGTCGCACTGTGTTCAGTGGCCCGAGTTCCGGCAAAAACAGCAAAGGGTAGTTCCGGCAGAACGAATTGGATGGATTTTCTTCGGCTTGACGCAACCGGAAAAAGCGCCTGAGCTCAAGGTCTATCGGGTGTACACCTTACAGTAGCCTGGAAGGCCAGGTCCGACAGTTCCCGGCCGCCAGATACAGGTGTTGATCTCTTTCAGTCGTGATAGGTGCAAAGATAAGCAGTATCTTGCTCAACCTTCAGCGCGAAACTGTCGTTTGCAGGGACTTCAAAGGCAGAGCCTGAACGGAAGGTTTGCCATTCCTCATTACCGGGAAGCTGGACAGTCAGCGCTCCCTGAATGACCTGCATGGTTTCACGCTTTTCTGTGGAGAAGCGATATTCTCCGGGCGCCATCACACCGACAGAAGCCGGAAACTGCTCTCCGTTAAACCCGATAGACCGGACCTTG
The DNA here is from genome assembly GCA_030427465.1 of Gammaproteobacteria bacterium. Taxonomy (GTDB): domain Bacteria; phylum Pseudomonadota; class Gammaproteobacteria; order Pseudomonadales; family Oleiphilaceae; genus JADJWY01. The sequence continues at coordinate 11,614 of JAUIAZ010000055.1, forward strand.
CCTTCAAAGTATTCATTGGCTTTCAACATACGCTATCTCCCTGAAATCCGGGCATTATAGCGGAGGGAGTGGCCGCCCGGTCAATGCTTCTCTCAATCCAGGATGGTGTAGCTGGCTAACCTTATCGGCGTAGCACTCAGTTGATGCATCCGGGGGGGTGCCTTGGCTAAGTGCAGGCTTTCCGCTACATTGAGCGCTCCCCCAAAAGCTCTCGAATATCAGGGATGCCCCTCAACATGAAAAAATGCCTGTCAAGGTATCTGGGTCTTTTGCTCAGCCTGTCTTTGTTGCCGGCTTGTACCGGGCTGAATCTGTCTGAAGTTGCAGAGCCACAAACCTGGTGTGAGCTTCGTAGTCCCTGCGTTTTCTCCTTTCCCCAAGAGGGTGTAGAGGTGCTCTATACCCTCGAGCCGGTTGCAGGGCAGCGCTATCGCTGGCGGGGCAGTGTGATATGGCTGAACCAGGGCTACCCGGCGGTTTGGGAGAAAATTTACCGGCTGGAGCTGAAACTGCGGCTCAAGGATGAGTCAGAGTTCAGCACCTTTGAAAGCGTGGTCGTCCGGGGAGACGCGAACCAAGCGATTCCATTCCAGAAATTCATCACGGTCACTGACGGTCTGGGTGCTACGACACTGGTATCCTTCAGTGGCCGGGTCGGGGAGCCCTGACAGACACTCAGTCTGTTGGCTCCCGGCAGGGCCCTGGGGAGAAGGTGTCACCCACCCGGATTCCGTTTTCGTCATAAAACCCGGCCTTCATTTCAATAGCCTGCCTGAACGGGATACCCGCAGGGTAACCAGGGCAGTTGCCCGGGTCGGCGGACAGACAGGGCAACATGCTATTGATGCCCTCCAGTCTGCCGTCCCGGCTGATGAAAGCAATATCCAGAGGCAGTAAGGTCTGGTACATCCAGAAGCTGAAGTTGCGGCTCTGATCCTCGGGATACCGGAACAGCATGCCATGATTATCCGGCAGGCTGCTTACATTCTGCAGCCCCTGCTGCCTGTCTGCGCGGCTGCTCGACACCGCCAATGTCACCGGAATACGAAGTGACTGATCTGCTGAGTAAAAGCAACCCGTCAACTGGAAACGGAGATCTGCTTGATGGGAGGCGGATTGTGGCAGTTTTGCGCAAGCGCTACCTAGCCCAAGCCCCAGCCCAATACAGGCAAGTCCAAGCCAGGCAAGGTCTGCACGGTGAAAACGGGTTTGACTGGGGCTGGTCATTCCGGAGAGGGCGCTCTAAGATCATTGCTGTTCACACTAACACGGTTAGGGGCATGTCAGGATCCTTTTTGCGAGAGATTCGGCCCGAAGCGCTGCGTCAGCTCCGCCAGGCCAGGAAAGTGACCGTTTTGACCGGAGCTGGTATGTCGGCAGAGTCCGGTGTTCCGACTTTTCGGGACGCCCAGAAGGGGCTCTGGGCGAATTATCGCCCCGAGGATCTGGCGACTCCGGCAGCTTTTCTGGCCAGACCCGGTTTTGTCTGGCGCTGGTACGAGAGCCGTCGGCGACAGTTACAGAAATTGCAGCCTAACGCGGGTCACCAGGCATTGGCCGCCTGGCAGCTGAAAATTCCGAAGATGACTCTGATTACCCAGAATGTCGATGATCTGCACGAACGGGCGGGATCCACTGGAGTTATTCATGTTCACGGTACCCTTAACCCGGTGAAGTGTTTTGATTGTGGCGCTTCTTATCAGCTGCCGCCCTGTTCTGATGAAGCGGAAAACGCCGCTCCGGATCAGGAGGCGGAGGTGCCGCGCTGCAACCGCTGTAAAGGCTTGCTGCGTCCAGGCGTGGTCTGGTTCGGAGAGGCACTGCCAGCCGCCGCTTTGCATAAAGCAGAACAGGCTGCCACCGATTGCGACCTTATGCTGGTGGTTGGCACCTCAGGACAGGTTTACCCGATCGCCTCCTTGCCGGGCATGGCACGTTCCGCGCAGGTTCCGGTCTGGATCATAAACCCGAACGCAAGCGTTCTCGACGACCAGGCGAGTGTCCTGGTCAGAGGAACCGCTGCTCAGGTTTTGCCCGCACTTTTCGACAGAGTCAGCTAAGCTAGTACTATTTGGCATGGTTAGGGTAGTCAATTGCAAGGTGTGTTCCCGGCCCGGATTACTCTGGTCGTAGCCGGCTTCTTTCTGACCTTCGTTCTTGTCGTGGAGACCTGGCTGGTCGTATCGGCAGAAACACGCGAGCGGGAGGCCCGCCAGTCCCTGCAGTTACGGGGCACTGACCTGCGGGCCCAGTTGCTGTCAGAACTGGAACAGACCATCTATCTCGCCAATGGACTTGTATCGTTCGTGCAGGCCAGTGGCGGCGCCGTCATAGAAGGGGTGCTCGACCCCTGGATGAATGCTCTGGTCAGTGAGTCCGAATACATACGCAACATTGGTCTGGCCCCAGAAAACAGGTTGACCTACATCTATCCCGTTCAGGGAAACGAAGCCGCCATTGGCTTGTATTATCCGGATATCAAGGCCCAGTGGCCGGTCGTACAACAGATTATTTTGAAAGCCCGGCCCGCGCTGTCTCCCCCGGTTAAATTATTGCAAGGGGGGACCGGTTTGATATACCGGATCCCGGTGTACCTGGAAGAGTCCGGGTACTGGGGACTGGTCAGCACGGTGATGAATGGTGACGCCTTTTTTGATTATCTTCGCAGGCGTGCAGAATCCCTGAACCTGCACGTTGCGCTGGATTACCCTGCAGTCGGCGGAACCTATGAGGAGGCGGTACGCTTCGGCGAGATCAACCGGCAGTCCGACTTCATGATGAATCTGGCGTTTCCGGGAGCGAATTGGCGCCTGTGGGTGGCCTCACCGGTTGCCCCTGCCAGTGAGGCCGCAGCCCAAAGGCTCTTCGGTTGGTTGGTGGCGCTTGGTGCCTCGGCTTTCCTGTTCCTGGTGATGAGTCTTCAGCAGAGCCATGCCCGTGTGCTGGCGGTAACTGAACAGGCCGAAATGCGCTTCGATCTGGCTTTTGAACAGGCCCCGATTGGGATGTGTATCATCAACCAGCAGCAACAGGTCCAGTCGGTGAATGCCACCTTGATGGCTCTGGTTGGCCTGGACCGAAAGGAAGTACTGGGTAACGACTTTGCCGAACTGGTTTGGCAGGAGGATCGTGCCCTGGTTGAACAAAAGATTGCCAGCTTTCTTGAGGGCCGGGGAGGGCTACTCGTCTGGGAAACCCGCCTGAAGGAGGCGGAGGGTGAGCCGGTTGACTGTCTTTGCCATCTCGCCGAGGTGCCAGAGCCTGATCCCCGCCGGCGAACCCTGATTCTTCAGTTGCAGGACGTTCGCGAACAGAAGCGCCTGGACCGCATGAAAGCCCAGTTCGTTTCAACGGTCAGTCACGAGTTGAGAACACCGATTACCGCCATCAGCGGTTCACTGGCCATGGCCAGACACCAGATCAGCCAGGAAGCAGACCCGCAAGCACTCAG
>JAUIAZ010000056.1 GCA_030427465.1 Gammaproteobacteria bacterium
GTCCAGGCAAATTGCCGAGGTCGTGGTGGTCGGTGGCGGCATCATGAGTGCCACACTTGCCATGCTGATCCGTCAGCTCGAGCCCGACTGGGCCATTACCCTGATCGAAAGATTACCCGGTGTATCGGAAGAAAGTTCTGATGGCTGGAACAATGCAGGCACGGGCCATGCGGGCTACTGCGAGCTGAACTACACGCCGGCTAGCGGCCGGCAGATTGACATCAGCAAGGCCCTGCAGATCAATGCCCAGTTTGAAACCTCCCTGCAATGGTGGGCCTCGCTGGTCCGGGCAGGCGTTATTGAGCAGCCCACAGACTTTATCCGCAAGGTACCGCACTACAGCTATGTCTGGGGTGAGGAAGACGTCGCCTTCCTGCGCCAGCGCCAGGCTCTGATGAGCCAGCATCACTTGTTCCAGGATATGGAATTTTCTGAAAAGGTCAGTCAACTGGAAGACTGGATGCCTTTGGTCATGCGCAACCGTGACAACCTGGGGCCGGTCGCGGCCACCCGCGTGGACTACGGAACTGACGTGGATTTCGGCGCACTGACTCGCAGTCTGGTCAAAGAACTGGCACGCAGCCCGAACACCGAGATTCTGACCGGTACTCACGTCAGTGGTCTGCGAAAGAGCGGGGATCACTGGGTACTGGATCTGCAGCCTCTCAGTGGCGGTGAACCACAGACCCGGGCAGCGCGCTTTGTCTTCCTCGGTGCTGGGGGTGGTGCCTTACCCCTGTTGCTGAAGAGTCAGATCCCCGAAGCACGGGGTTATGGCGGCTTCCCGGTATCGGGCCAATGGCTCGCCTGCAGCAACCAGACGCTCGCAGAGGAACATGCTGGCAAGGTCTACGGCAAAGCGGCCATTGGTGCGCCGCCCATGTCCGTTCCGCATCTGGATACCCGGGTGATTAATGGCGAAGCATCGCTGTTATTCGGCCCCTTTGCCGGATTCACAACCCGCTTTCTGAAAAAAGGTTCGCCTCTGGATCTGTTCAAATCCATACGCCCCAGCAACCTCGGCCCCATGATTTCGGTCAGCCTGCAGCATCTGGACCTGACCCGCTACCTGATTCGCGAGGCCCGACAGTGTCATGCCGAGCGCATGCACACACTCAAGCAGTATTTTCCGGAAGCCCGCGGGGAAGACTGGCACCTGGAACGGGCCGGTCAACGGGTACAGATCATCAAGCGGGATGAGAACGGTCGCGGAAAGCTGGAGTTCGGCACCGAAGTCGTCGCGGCGGGAGATGGCTCACTGGCCGCGTTGCTGGGCGCTTCCCCGGGTGCCTCAGTTTCGGTGGACGCCATGCTGAACGTGCTGAGACGTTGCTTTCCCAAACGTTACGAGGGCCAGTGGTCCGAGTCGCTGCGGGAGTGGATCCCGCAGTCCACCCAGGAAATTCTCAGCAGCCCGACAGAGGCTGCGTCAGTGCGTCGACACGTGCTGGAAACATTAAAAATCAAATCGTGAGCGAAAGGAGAAAACCATGCTGATCGGAATACCCAAGGAGCGCTACCCCGGTGAGGCCAGGGTCTCGATTATTCCATCCGGCCTGCCCGCCCTGCTGGAAGCCGGTTATGAGGTGGTCGTTGAAGCCGGTGCCGGCGATGATGCCCATTTCAGTGATGACGAATACCGGAACTGCGGCGCCAGTATTGCCCCGGATGCACAGTCCCTCTACCAGCAGGCGGATATCATTCTGAAGATCCGCGCGCCGCAGGATGAGGAAACCGGACTGTTACGCGAAGACAGCACGCTGATCTGTATTCTTGATCCCTGGTTTAACCTGCCTTTGTTGAAAAAGCTCGCGGAGCGCCGGATTCGCACGTTCACCATGGATCTCATTCCGCGAACGACCCGGGCGCAAAGCATGGATGTCCTGAGTTCCATGGGCGCCATCGCTGGCTACCGTGCTGTACTCGCCGGTGCCATGGCACTACCGCAATACTTCCCCATGCTGATGACCGCTGCCGGCACCATTCACCCGGCCCGGGTTTTTGTTATTGGCGCGGGCGTAGCCGGTCTGATGGCAATTTCCACCGCACGTCGACTCGGTGCCGTCGTTGAAGCTTACGATACGCGTGCTGAGGTCAAAGAACAGGTGGAAAGTCTGGGTGCCCATTTCGTGGAATTTGACCTGCCTACCGAAGACAGCAAAGCCACGGGCGGTTATGCCAAACAGCAGTCAGAGGACTTTTACCGTAAACAACAGGAACAGATGACGGCCAAAGTCAGTCAGGCGGACCTGATCATCACCACCGCCTCCATCCCGGGCAAGGCGTCACCGCGCCTGATCACCAAGGAAATGCTGCATCTGATGAAGAAAGGCTCGGTCATTGTGGATCTCGCGACAGAGCGCGGCGGTAATGTGGAAGGCTCGGTGAAGAACGAGAAAATCTATCTGGACGGTGTCACGCTGATCGGCTACATCGACCACCACTCGCGGGTGCCGGTGCATGCCTCGCAACTGCTGACACGGAACCTCACCAGCTTCCTTCAGAACATGACGGATAACGGCTCCCTGGTCGTGAATCTGGAGGACGACATCATTAACGCCACGCTGGTTATCGATGAGGGCGAAGTACGCCACGAAGGACTCAAAGCGGCCCTGGAAGGAGGGAAAAACTGATGGATATGTTCGTTATCTATTTCACAATCTTTATTCTCGCCCTCTTTGTCGGGGTCGAGATCATCAACAAGGTTCCCCCTACCCTGCATACGCCGCTCATGAGCGGCACCAATGCCATTTCCGGCATTGTCGCAGTCGGTGCCATCATCAGCGCCGGGGGTGGCGAGCAGACGACCACTCTGTCCACCATCCTCGGCTTCCTCGCCATCGTGCTCGCAACCACCAACATCGTGGCCGGGTTTCTGGTGACGGATCGCATGCTCAACATGTTCAAGCGCAAGTAAGGAGAACCCCATGCAGTCTTTTGAGAATTTCTTCTACCTTGCCGCCGCGGTCCTTTTCATCCTGGGTATCAAAGGCATGACCAAACCGAAAACGGCGGTACGCGGGAACCAGCTTTCTGCGCTGGGGATGGGCCTGGCCATCGTGGCCGCTCTGGCGGACTACCACGTGGTTTCCTATGGAACCATCATCGTCGGTATTCTGATCGGCGGCGCGATCGGTCTGACACTGGCTCGCAAGATCCAGATGACCTCCATGCCAGAGCTGGTTGCGGTTCTGAACGGTCTGGGCGGTGGTGCTTCCCTGCTGGTGGCCTCAGCCAACTACCTGGAAAGCCAGCAGCTGGCCGACATGGGCAAGTTTGTACCGGGAATGGACTGGAGCATCGCAGTGATCCTCTCCATTCTGGTGGGTGCGGTAACACTGACCGGCTCGCTGGTCGCCGTCGGCAAGCTGATGGGCAAAGTGGGCGACCCCAGCGAAATCACGCGTTACAAGCTGGGTGTGAAGGTGTCCTTCGCCCTGCTTCTGATCGGTTCCCTGACCCTGGTACTGGGTAACACGCTGGACTCGGGTCTGCTGCTCCTGTTCATGGTTGCCCTGTGTCTGGTGCTGGGCGTGTGCCTGGTCATGCCGATTGGGGGCGCGGACATGCCGGTCGTGGTTTCCCTGCTCAATTCCTACTCCGGTCTGGCTGGCGCGGCCGCTGGTTTCGTGCTGGAAAACAATGGCCTCATTATCACAGGCTCTCTGGTGGGCGCTTCAGGTCTGATTCTGACGTCCATCATGTGCAAGGCGATGAACCGTTCCCTGGTTAACGTTCTGTTTGGGGGCTCCATGGCAGCCCAGGCCGGGGTCAGCAAAAGTGAGAACGATGCCTTTTATGAGGGCAAGGTCAAGTATGCCAGTGCCGACGAAGTGGCCATGCTGCTGGAAACTGCCAGGCGCGTCGTGTTCGTTCCGGGTTATGGCCTGGCAGTGGCCCAGGCCCAGCATGCCACCCGCGAACTGGCCACTCTGCTGGAAGAAGCTGGCGCGACCGTCAAATACGCCATCCACCCGGTGGCTGGCCGCATGCCCGGTCACATGAACGTCCTGCTGGCTGAAGCCGAAGTACCGTATGATCAGTTGGTTGAGATGGACCGGATCAATCCCGAGTTTACCCAGACGGATGTGGCGATTGTTCTGGGTGCCAATGACGTCGTCAATCCGGTAGCCGCCAAGGACAAAACCTCGCCCATTTACGGGATGCCGATTCTCGAAGTCCACAACGCACGCACTGTGATCGTGGTGAAGCGGGGACTGTCGCCCGGCTTTGCGGGCATTCCCAATGAGCTGTTCATCCGTGATAACAGCCTCATGGTACCGGGCGATGCCAAGAAGGTGCTGCAGGATATCATCAAGTCCATTCGCGAGGGGTAGCGGCAGAGGCCTGCCCCCTTGCACTCTGATCAGGCTACCCGGCGGAAATGTCGGGTAGCCTTTTTTCTGAAAGCCCCTTTTATGGAAACCCCATTTCTTGATCTGGAACAGATCCGCTTCCGGCAAATGTCTTAGGATATTTTTTATTTGATCGAGAAAAACAATGAAAAGAGTCAACCTTCTGGATGCAACCTGGCTCGCGATGGAGTCAGATCAAACCCCCATGCATGTGGGCGGCTTGCAGATTTTTCGACTGCCGCAAGGTGCCCCAAAAACCTTTCTGCGAGACCTGTTTGAAGAACTCAAGCAACACCCGGTCGGTGCAAGCCCCTGGAATCTGAAATTGTCCCATGCCAGCTTCATTGGCAGGCTCCTGACCCCCGAGTGGGTCGTCGACGAAGACATAGATATTGACCACCATGTCCGACACTCCGCGCTACCTTACCCGGGTGGAGAAAGGCAGCTCGGCAGTCTGGTTTCACGTCTGCATTCCACTGAACTGGATCTGCAACGCCCTTTGTGGGAGTGGCATCTGATTGAAGGTCTGGAAAACCGGCGCTTTGCCATGTACACCAAGATTCATCATTCACTGGTCGATGGTGTGGGAGGTATGCGGATGCTTCAGCGCATTCTCAGCCCTGACCCGAATAAACGCGGTATGTCTCCGCCTTGGGTGGTAGGCCCCAGAAAGCGCCACAAAAAACCATCGGCCCTATCCCCTGAAGGCATACGGGAACGTCTGAGAAGTACAACGGAGCAGATCAAAGGAACAGCCGAGGCGGTACAGAACCTGTCCAGCGCAGTATACCGGCTGATTGATTCCGGGCTGCATCACGGCAACCTGGTCACACCCTTCCAGGGCCCCAACTCCGTTCTGAACAAACGCATCAGCCACCAACGACGGGTAGCCACCAACCAGTATTCCATCCGCCGCCTCAAGACGCTGGCGCGCAAAACTGACGCCACGCTCAATGACATCGTACTTTACCTGTGTGGAAGCGCCTTGCGCAGCTACATGCAAGAACATCATGCGCTGGAAAAACAGGCACTGACCGCCGGAATTCCGGTAAACATCCGTGCCCGTGATGACGATGGCATCGGCACCAGCCTGGGCATTCTGATTGCCAGTCTGGGCACCTCGCACGCGGACCCGATTGAACGGCTCGAAGCGATCAAGGCATCGACCCGTTCCGCCAAGGATCAGTTGCAGCAAATGCCGCGCAGCGCGATTGCCAACTACACCGTCATGATCATGTCACCCTACATCCTGGAGATTCTCTTCGGTCTGGGTGGCCGGGTCAGACCCGGATTCAACCTGATAATTTCCAACGTGCCGGGTCCCGAAGAGGCCCAGTACTTCAATGGAGCCAAAATGGTGGACATGTATCCCCTCTCTATCGTGGTTCAGGGCAGCGCGCTGAACATCACTTGTGTCAGCTATGATGGCAAACTGAATTTCAGCTATCTGGGCTGTCGGAAAAGCCTGCCGAAAATGCAGAAGCTGGCGTTCTACTCGGACGAGGCGCTGAAGGCACTGGAAGAGCGGCTGAAATAGTTATCGCCAGACCGGCGAGGGCTTGTCGCCCGGACTATACTTCTGGTTTTTGACCTGTTGCAGGAAGTCTTTTGTCTACGCCCACCCCAACCCAACCGCGGGGATTCAGAAACCCCATCGAAAGTGCCGAATCACTAAGACAGCATAGCGGCTCTGACTACCATTTCATTCCCAAACACATCGGGGAGCTGCTGGTCGAAGCCGGGGTTATCAGCTATCTGCAGCTGAAGGAGGCTCTGATTGAACAGAGCAAAAGTGCCGGGGTGCGACTGGGCGACATTCTGGAGAATCAGGGCCTTGCCACCCGGGAGGAGATCGATCAGGCCCTGTGTAAACGCTTCGGGGTTCCTTTTGTTCATCTCAGCCACTTCGATATCGATCCGGAAGCGCTGAAACTCCTGCCGGCCCACTTTGCCCGCAAGCACCAGGTGCTGCCGCTGCTGCTGGAAAAAGATCGTCTGATGGTGGCCGTGTCTGATCCCACCGACATCGATTTGATCAACATGATGCGTTTCATCACCGGTTACATGGTCGAGATCGGCGTAGCCACTCCCGAGGATATTTCCCTGGGCATCAGTCGCTGTTACGGGGGGGAAGAAGTTCGCCATGCACTGGAGCATATTGACGCTTCACCTGCCTCTGAGCCCTACCACATGGATGCCAACGAGGCCGAAACCATTGCCAACCAGCGACCGGTGGTTCAGCTGGTACAGAACCTGATACTCGATGCGATGGCCCGGCGGGCATCGGATATTCACATCCGTCCGGGAGAAAAGCGCTGTGAAGTGCACTTTCGTGTCGACGGTCAGCTCATCAACATCCAGTCCTTCGACAAGCACTTGCTGCCGGCACTGGTCAGCCGCATCAAGATCATCAGCAATCTGGACATCTCGGAGCGCCGCCTGCCCCAGGACGGACGCTCAAGAATCCGGTACAAGAACAAGGTCGTTGATCTGCGCATTTCCATCATGCCCAGTGTGCACGGAGAGAGTGTGGTTGTCCGTTTGCTGGATACACAGTTTGCCATGGCCAGCCTCGAGCAACTCGGTTTCAGTGGTGATGATGCCACACGCCTGCGTCATCTGCTGACCCGTAATAATGGTATCTTTCTGGTAACCGGCCCCACAGGATCGGGAAAATCCACAACCCTGTATACCGCGCTGTCCCACATCCGCAAACAGAATGTCAATATCATCACGGTTGAAGACCCGGTTGAGTACCGCGTAGACGGCATTACCCAGGTTCAGGTGAATCACCATACCGGATACACCTTTGCGAGAGCCCTGCGCCACATTCTGCGCCACGACCCCGATGTCATCATGGTGGGAGAAATACGTGACCAGGAAACCGCCCGGATGGCGGTAGAAAGCGCCCTGACCGGCCACCTGGTCCTGAGTACCCTGCATACCAACGATGCGGCCACCACCGTAACCCGCTTGCTAGAAATCGGTATAGAACCCTATCTCGTAAACAGCAGCCTGCTGGGGGTGCTCGCGCAGCGCCTGGTGCGGGCCAACTGTCCCCATTGTCTGATCGAAGAAAGTATCGATCCGGGTATCCGCAAGGAACTGGGGGTCACTGATGACGAAGTGTTCTACAAGGGTAAGGGCTGTGAACACTGCCATGAGACCGGCGTTCACGGGCGCCGGGCGGTCTATGAGCTTCTGACGGTCAGTAATGCACTCAAAGCACTCATGTCACAGCACGCCAACGCCTCGGAAATACAGGCGCAGGCCATACAGGATGGCATGAGCCAACTGACAGACCATGCACTGAACCTGGCGCGGCAAAAGCTCATTTCCCTGGCTGAGGTGTATCGCGTGCGCCTTGAGTGACGCGCATCTCACCTTGCCTCATCGTCACCTTCCTTTCATCTGTTGCGGTTTATACTGTTATGGTTCCCGGAAATGATCACATTCCGACCAGACCAGGTGAATAACAAGATGAACCAGATTCATGGCAGTGCCTCAAAACTCAAGCGTGCCCAATCGCTGGCCGAAGAGCTCGTCAATGCCCTCACTCATGGTCTTGGCGCCCTCGTCAGCATATCTGCCGTAACCGTATTGATTGTACTCGCCAGTCAGGAAAACGATGTCTGGAAGATCGTGGCCGTCTCTATCTATGGCGGTTCATTATTTCTCATGTTTCTGGCGTCAACCCTGTTTCACAGTATTCCTGCGGGGTGTGCCAAAACCGCCCTTAACCTGTTTGACCATTGCGCAATCTATCTGCTGATAGCCGGTACTTACACACCCTTCCTGCTGGTCAATCTCCGCACGGCCATGGGCTGGACGCTGTTTGCCATTGTGTGGCTGATTGCCCTGTCCGGCATTTTCCTCAAACTGCGCTATGTCGGCCGGCACCACCGCTTCCACGTCATGAATTATCTCGCCATGGGCTGGATCGGCCTGATTCTGATGCCGCAGTTGATGACCCAGCTACCGGCCGGCGCTTTCAATCTGATCCTCGCCGGTGGCATTGTGTATACCGTGGGTGTGGTGTTCTATGTCATGGAGAGGCTGCCCTACGCTCATTCCGTGTGGCACTGTTTTGTCATCGGGGGCAGCACCTGCCACTACATTGCGGTGTATCGCTCCGTGCTGATGTGAACCAGCGCGCATTAATCCCTCTCAGCTGCTCCCTGACCAGATCCAGCCAGGTAATAACGCCGAACATTGACTCCCGTCAAACTTCCTTCATCTGGCACTGCTACGATCAGTCGACAATAACAGCAAGCCTGCGGGGGCAGCCACATGAGTAACCTGACTTATATCAAACGTTTCAATGAACTGGGCATCGATGATATTCCCATGGTGGGAGGCAAAAACGCTTCACTGGGAGAGATGTTCAGAGAACTGTCCGACCAGGGTGTCAAAGTACCCAACGGCTTTGCTACCACTGCCGATGCCTATCGTCACTATATCGAGAGCAACAACCTGACCGCCCAGATCACCCAGGCACTGAACGAACTGGACACCTCGGACGTGGACAGCCTGGCCCAGACCGGCGCACAGATACGTCAATGGGTCAGCTCTGCCGAGATGCCGGAAGACCTGGCCAATGAGATCGTTGCGGCCTATCGCGAACTCTGTGAAAGCGAGGGGCGTGAAATTGAAGTAGCTGTGCGCAGTTCGGCCACCGCAGAAGACCTGCCGGATGCCTCTTTTGCCGGCCAGCAGGAAACCTATCTGAACATCTGCGGGGAGGAAGCACTGCTTCTGACCTGCAAGCGCGTATACGCCTCCCTCTTTACCAACCGCGCCATTTCCTACCGGGTGGACAAGGGTTTTACGCATATGGACGTCGCCCTTTCGATCGGTATCCAGAAGATGGTGCGATCAGACAAAGGGGCTGCCGGGGTAATCTTCACCCTGGATACCGAATCCGGTTTCCGCGATGTGGTGTTCATCACTGGCGCCTACGGGCTGGGTGAGAACGTGGTTCAGGGAGCGGTGGACCCCGATGAATTCTATGTATTCAAACCTACCCTGGAAGGCGAGAACCGCCCCATCCTCAAGCGTCGCCTAGGTCGCAAGGCCATCAAGATGGTCTACGGTGACGATGCTTCAGCGGGTATATCGACCTTCAATGTTGACGTAAGTCTCGGTGCTCAGCAAACCTTCTGTATTGATGACGATGATGTCCTCACTCTGGCGCGTTATGCCTCCATCATTGAGAAACACTACAGTGCCAAGGCGGGCAAAGACCGGCCCATGGACATCGAATGGGCGAAGGACGGTATCACTGGCGAACTGTTCATTGTGCAGGCGCGGCCAGAAACCGTGCAATCGCAGCGTAATGTCATGATCCACGAAGTCTACAAGCTGACAGGCGAAGGCGAATGTCTCGTCACCGGCAAGGCTGTGGGCCAGAAGATTGCCACTGGCAAGGCCCGGGTCATCATGAACCCCGAACAGATCAACGAAGTCAGACCTGGCGATGTTCTGGTGACCGACATGACCGACCCGGACTGGGAACCCATCATGAAGATAGCCAGTGGTATCGTCACCAATCGCGGCGGGCGTACCTGCCACGCGGCAATCATTGCCCGTGAACTGGGTATACCGGCGCTGGTGGGCTGCGGCAATGCCACCACCTTGATCGAGAACGGCGAAGAGGTAACCCTGAGCTGTGCAGAAGGGGATGTCGGCAGTGTATTTGAAGGCATTCTCGATTACGAGAAACAGGAAGTGGATCTGAGTGGTCTTGAAAAACCGAAGACCAAAATCATGATCAACCTCGCCAACCCTGAAAACGCCTTCAAGGTTTCCCAGCTGCCCAACGAAGGGGTGGGGCTGGCGAGACTGGAGTTCATCATCAATACCGCCATCGGGGTACATCCGCATGCCCTGCTCGACTACCATAAGCTGGACAGGCAGACCCGAAGCCAGATCCACGAGAAAATGGCCGGCTATGACAGCCCGGCTGACTTCTATGTCCGTCGTCTCAGTGAAGGGGTTGGCACCATTGCGGCGTCGGTTTATCCCAAGCCTATCATCGTGCGCATGAGCGATTTCAAGTCCAATGAATACCGCTCTCTGGTAGGTGGCAGTCTTTATGAACCCATTGAAGAAAACCCCATGATTGGCTTCCGCGGCGCTTACCGCTACCCCTCCAAGGCCTTCCATGACTCCTTTGCCCTGGAGTGCCTGGCCATCAAGAAGGTCCGGGAAGAAATGGGACTCACCAATGTTCACATCATGATCCCGTTCGTGCGCACACTGCATGAACAGGAAGAAGTACTGGGGCTGCTGAAAGAGGAAGGCCTGGTGCGGGGGCAGCAGGGCCTGAAGGTCATGATCATGTGCGAAATTCCCGCCAATGCCCTGCTTGCCGATCAGTTCCTCGCAAACTGTGACGGCTTTTCCATCGGCTCCAACGACCTCACCCAGCTCACGCTCGGCATGGACAGGGATGCCGGTATGAAAGGCGGGGATGAGCGAAATGAGGCGGTTCTGACGCTGATGAAAATGGCGATTGATGCCTGTAAAAAAGCCGGAAAGTACATCGGCATCTGTGGTCAGGCACCTTCTGACTTCCCGGAGATCACACAGTGGTTGGTCGAACAGGGCATCGATTCCATGTCACTGAACCCCGACAGCCTGCTGAACATGACCAAGGTGGTTCTGGAAACTGAAGCGAAACTCAACCGCTGATTTCCTGGGCATTCCCCGGCTTCCGGCCGGGCAAGGGCGATGTAACCTACGGGTTCATCGCCTTTTTTTCTTACAGCTCCTCCCCGACCCAACCCTTCCTAGTAAAAACCTATGGATTCATTATCTTTTTTCAATTGTCCCTGTGACCACTCAAGAATCTATGGTTATTGAGACGAAGCACGGAGGGGCAAAGCAGGATGCAGAAAGATGCCAGGACTCATTGGGAAAGTGGGAGAACACTTCCGGTGATCTATATTTAACAACGTCGGAAGACCTTCGGGATTCTGGCCACAGAAACAATAACGGAGACAGGAAATGACCCAGAACACAACAAGCGGAAAGTGCCCGGTGATGCACGGGGCAAACGCAACTGAGGGCAAGACCCACAAGTGGTGGCCTGAAACTCTCAACCTCGACATTCTGCACCAGCATGATACCAAGTCGAACCCCATGGGTGCTGATTTCGACTATAGGCAGGCTGTGAAAAGCCTGGATTTCGACGCTCTTAAAAAAGACATGCACGCCTTGATGACCGACAGCCAGGACTGGTGGCCTGCCGACTGGGGTCACTATGGCGGTCTGATGATCCGCATGGCCTGGCACGCAGCCGGCACCTACCGTCTCGCCGATGGGCGGGGTGGCGCCGGCACTGGTAACCTACGCTTCGCCCCACTGAATTCCTGGCCCGATAACGGCAACCTTGATAAAGCCCGCCGACTGCTCTGGCCTCTGAAGAAGAAATACGGCAACAAGGTCAGCTGGGCAGATCTGTTTATTCTCGCTGGAAACGTGGCCTACGAGTCCATGGGTCTGAAAACTTTTGGCTTTTCCTTTGGTCGTACGGACATCTGGCACCCGGAGAAGGACATTTATTGGGGGGCAGAAAAAGAGTGGCTACCACCCTCTGATACCCGATATGAAAATGTTGACAGCCCCGACACCATGGAGAATCCGTTAGCGGCCGTTCAAATGGGCCTGATCTATGTGAACCCGGAGGGTGTGAATGGTAAACAGGACCCGCTGAAGACCGCAGCACAGGTCCGGGAAACTTTTGCCCGGATGGCGATGGATGATGAAGAAACTGCCGCTCTCACTGCAGGCGGTCACACCGTCGGCAAGTGCCATGGTAACGGTGATGCCGGCGCACTCGGACCTCAGCCCGAAGGCGCTGAGCTGCACGACCAGGGCTTTGGCTGGATGAACCCGAATATGCAGGGTAAAGCCGCCAATGCCATCACCTCCGGGCTGGAAGGTGCCTGGACCACCAATCCAACCCAGTTTGATATGGGTTACTTCGAGTTGCTGTTCGGCTACGAATGGGAATCCAAAAAAAGTCCTGCCGGCGCCAGCCAATGGGAACCCGTGGGTATCAAGGAGGAACACAAGGTTGCGGATGCAACAGATCCATCGATCAAGCACAATCCCATCATGACAGATGCCGATCTGGCTATGAAGATGGATCCTGCATACCGGGCCATTTGTGAAAAATTCATGGCTGATCCTGAGTACTTCAAGGATTGCTTCGCCAGAGCCTGGTTCAAACTGACCCATCGCGACATGGGGCCAAAATCCCGCTACATCGGGCCGGAAGTGCCGGATGAGGACCTGATCTGGCAAGACCCGATTCCACAGGGCGAAACCAATTACATCCCGGAAGTGGTCAAGCAGAAAATTGCGGCAGCCGGACTGAGTCTGAACGAACTGGTCTGCACCGCCTGGGATAGCGCCAGAACCTACCGGGGCTCAGATATGAGAGGCGGTGCCAATGGTGCCCGTATCCGTCTGGCACCCCAGAAAGACTGGGCAGGAAACGAACCCGATCGACTGGCCAAAGTGCTTTCCGTCTATGAAGGAATTTCGAAGGAAACCGGCGCCAGCATTGCCGATATCATCGTATTGGGAGGCAATCTGGGGATCGAGATGGCCGCCAGGGCTGCGGGACACCCAGTTAGCGTGCCCTTTCATAAAGGCCGGGGCGATGCGACCGATGAAATGACCGATGGCGACTCGTTTGCTTCCCTGGAACCGCTGGCAGATGGTTTCCGCAACTGGCAGAAAACAGCCTACGTGGTCAAACCCGAAGAGATGTTGCTTGACCGCGCCCAGTTGCTGGGTCTGACAGCCCCGGAAATGACCGTACTGCTTGGTGGGATGCGCGTACTCGGTACTAACCACGGGGGAACTCAGCATGGCGTCTTTACAGACCGGGTGGGTC
This sequence comes from Gammaproteobacteria bacterium, assembly GCA_030427465.1. Taxonomy (GTDB): domain Bacteria; phylum Pseudomonadota; class Gammaproteobacteria; order Pseudomonadales; family Oleiphilaceae; genus JADJWY01. The sequence continues at coordinate 13,264 of JAUIAZ010000056.1, forward strand.
AGCTAACCAACGACTTTTTCGTGAATCTGACCGACATGGGCAACCGCTGGGAGCCAACCGGAGAAAATGCCTACAACATCGTTGATCGCAAGACGGGTAAAACGAAGTTCACGGCAACCCGGGCCGACCTGGTTTTCGGTTCCAACTCAGTCCTGCGAGCCTACGCTGAGCTGTACGCGCAAGATGACAACCAGGAAAAGTTCGTGCAGGACTTTGTGGCCGCCTGGGCCAAAGTCATGCATGCAGACCGTTTTGACCTCGCCTGAAGAGCAAGGTCGAAAGTTCTGATGATAAAAGCGCTCCTGACACTCAGGAGCGCTTCTTTTTCTCTGTCAGAAGCGGGTCATCAAACGCTTTCAACCTTTTACCCATCAGTTGCTCGGTGCTGGCTTGCAGGTCCTCCAGAGACACTTCCCGCTTCACCATGAGTTGCCTGACCACATCATCCAGTGCGTATTCACCTTTGCTCTCGGCTTCAATTTCATCCGCCAGCTGATCAAACCAGACCACCGCTCGGGCCGTGATTTTACCGTGGGAGCGCCCTCCCCTCAGGTAAGTTACATCCTTGCCCCAGCGCGCCAGTCGCCTGATGACTTTTTTCTTGCGGCTGTTGTTCAGGCCTTTCGCCCGGTGCAGAAGCTCCACGCTGTAATATTCAGCGAGACCTTCCGCAATCCAGTCATCGTTGGTTTCGTCATTTTTGGCCCCCCGGATGCGGGTAACCATGTGAAACAGCTCATGCAGAAGCGGGCTGGTGCCATTTTCACTGACGATGGGACGATCAGCATGCAGATAGAACGAATTTGGTGCCGACAAACCACCTCGCCACAGGGGATCATCGCCCCCCACAATCAAGAGCTTTTCCGGCAGCGTATCAAACGCCGACTTGTACTGCCGCCAGACAATATTGAGGAAGACCAGCACATCCATACGCTGAAAACCTGAACCCTTGGGCGCCGAAACCGCAACCGACGTACCCTGTATGCGGTCGCGACGGGTGCCCAGGTCCCCGGCAAGCATCCACCCAATCGGACGGTCGAAGCGCCGTTCGGGGTTGTCTATGCGAAAGCGATTGTCTTTCAGGCGCACCCAGCCGGTTTCGATACTCCAGTCATCCGGCAGTTCAAAGTCCAGTTCCGCCTCAGCCATCGCACCAGGCAACTCTTTCTGGGTACTGACATTCGGAACAATGTCATCGCCCCTGAACAGCGCCCAGTCCTCAGTGACGAATGCATCATAGCCTTTTTCGTTACGCCGATGGGTTATGCGCGTAGATACCGTCATCACCGCCTTGCCGTCAGGTAAATCCCACCACAGCTCGCCGGATTCCTCACGCCAGTTCCCGTTGGCTTCGACCGCAAAGAACTTCCCGTCTGGATTGTCAAACTTGAGTTGTCGCACCATCTTGCCCGGCTCGATGGTCATGGTCACGACAGCCCGGTCTTCACCAGGAACCAGTTTGATCAGGTAGTTCAGCTGATACCGCGGTGGAGCCGGGTCGCTGGCTTCCAGAGGCGCAGAGGCACAGCCGGCAAGGCACAGGCAGAACAGCAGTGACAGGCACTTTTCGGGGGAAAGGTGTTTAAGCAGCATTCGTATATCCGGGATCAGAGGTTGGAAGAATTCTTCATCGGTAACTTGTTATCAGGTGGACGCTGGCTGACGGTTGCTCACGGTGGGAAGTTCGCCAGCACAGCACCCACCACCTCAGAGATCACCAGACGCCGCTGCATGGGCCCCAATTCTCCTTTCAGGGATTTACGGCCAACACCACGCCAGACAATTTTTCCTGTCA
>JAUIAZ010000419.1 GCA_030427465.1 Gammaproteobacteria bacterium
GTTTTCTCCTGCCCCGGGAAAGCCTGGATGACCCGCTGCAGGTTCCGCAACCCGTCAGCCTGATCCTGGTTCAGGCACCGGCCGGTTATGGGAAAACCACGCTTGTCGCCGACCGTCTTTACCGACAGGACGCCCGGGTTGCCTGGCTGCAACTGGATGAGCAGGACAATGTCCCCGGCCGGTTTGTTGCTTATCTTGCCGAAACCCTGCAACAGAATGCCGGGCTCTGTCCGCAAACCGTCGAACAGATCCGGCAGCTGGGTGTAACGGAGGCTGAGGCCATTCTGGGCCAGTTGATGGCAGAGCTTCCCCCGGAACACGAGCCGGTTTACCTGGTGCTGGATGACTACCACTGTATTCACGAAGAGAGCAATCATCAGGCGGTGCAATTCATCCTGCGCCATCGCCCGGCCTACCTGACTGTGGTTATTCTTTCCCGAAACATGCCTCCCGTCGGAGTAGCACAGTTACGCATGCAGGGACGACTGACCGAGATCAGCTCTCGCCAGCTCGCACTGACTCATCATGAGGCGCGCTGTTACCTGGAAAACCGCCTGCCCTTCGAACTTTCACCCGAGGCCATCGAACGGGCCAACCGCCGCGTAGAAGGCTGGTTCGCTGCACTGCAGCTACTGGCCTCACAGTCCCAGACCGCCAGCCAGTTTGATGAGCAGGTAGAAGCGCTGACGCAGGGCAACCAATACCTGTTCCACTACTTCGAGGAGCTGACAGAGCATCAGCTGGACGAGCGACAGCGACATTTCCTGATGCGCTCAGCCACGCTCAATCAGTTCAACGCCTTCCTGCTGATGCGCCTGACCGGGGAAGCGGATGGTCAGCGCCTGCTCAATCACCTTCTGAGTCTGGGTCTGTTCATTACATCGCTGGATTCAGCCGGCCTGTGGTACCGCTACCACAACCTGTTTGCGGTTTACCTGCGCCACCAGCAGCGCTGCGCCCTTCCGGATGAATCCGTCAGCCTGCGCCAGAAAGCCTGCGACGCCCTGCTCGAATGCGATGATTACGCCGAAGCTGCGCGGCATGCGGTCATCATTCGCGATCAGGAACGCCTGAAAAGGATACTGCGGGAACGCGGGGAGCGCTTCCTCAGTGGCGGCGAATTCCGCCTGTTACAGCAATGTCTGGATGCCATGGACGTCGCGACCATTAACGAGGCCCCGCTTTTCACCTTGTTGCAGGCCTGGGTAGCCCAGTGTGAGTACCGCTTCAGTGAAGTGGACCGCTGGCTGGATGATTCCGAAAGCCGCATGCGGGAGCAGTACGATGCCTCTCAGTGGGCCCAGATTGAAGCCGAGTTCAACGCGGTACGGGCCCAGGTCGCCATGAATCTGGGTGATCACGAGCGCGCCATGAAACTTGCCTCGAGCGCCCTCGGGAATGAGTACTTGCATCTGCCCTCTTCGCAGACGGCTGCGCGCTCTGTCATCGGAGAGGCGCTGTTTGTTTCGGGTCGGCTGGAAGAAGCCCGGGAGCATATCCTCAAGGCAGAGCAGATGGCGATGGCCAGCGGTTCCCATCAGAGTGTGATCTGGAGCCTCTGCCAGCAATCTGAAATTGCGGTAGCGCAGGGTTTTCTGCAGAAGGCCTACAATATCCAGGAGAAAGCCCTGCAATATGCGGAACAGCACGCCCTGCGAATTCCGATCATGGAATTCCTGTACCGTATCCGGGCGCAGATCATGTTTGAGTGGTATCACCTGGAAAATGCAGAGAAGTACGCACTCAAGGGCATTGAACTGATGGAATCCCATGGCGAACACTGGGGTCTGCAGGATTATGCCCTGCTGGCCAAGATTGCCCAGGCTCGCGGGCGCCAGAGCCTCTGTGGCGACTATATGGTGAAGCTCCAGAAGGCACTGACAGCGCGCAGCTACCATATGGACTGGGTTGCCAATGCACATGCCACAATGCTGTCTTTCTGGGATGCGAGCAACGACAGGGAATCGGTTGAGCGCTGGCTGAGTGAAGCACCGGTGCACGAGACCCGGCACGCCACCAACCACTTCCTGCAATGCAGTTCGCGCAACCGGGCAAGGGCCTATCTGTCACTCGGGCAACTGGTCGAGGCGGAAAGCCTCCTGCTTGAACTGCTGGCTGTTGCCGAGCGTCTCGGGCTGACTACCGACATCAACCGCAACAAGATACACCTGGCCCAGCTCTACTGGATGCAGGACAACCGCGATGCCGCCCTCAGCCATATGGCAGATGCCCTGAAGCTGGCCAGTACCACGGGTGCCATCGGCAGCTTTCTGCGAATTGGCAAGGTACTTATCAATATCCTCAAAGCCCTGATGCAGACGAGCCGGCTGTCGGACATGGAACGCCAGCGTGCGGAGCGGCTGATCCAGCTGGTTCAACAGCAGAGAGATTTCAGCAAAGCCATCCGCATCAGCCTGGATGAAGCGATCATCCAGGACATTATTGACCGGCCGGATGTGCCCGAACTGATTCGCACTTCCCCGCTGACCCGCCGGGAATGGCAGGTACTCAGCCTGATCCATGCCGGTTTCTCCAACGATCAGATCGCCTCTCACCTCAGAGTCGCCTCCACCACCGTTAAAACCCACATCCGCAGCCTGTATCAGAAACAGAATATCACGCACCGTTCTGAAGCCATTGCACTGGCCCGGGATCTGCTCGGAAAAATACAGGGTGAGTAGCGCGCCCTGTCAGGGGGAGGGCTCCTCCCCCGTTTCTCATCCGTGAAAAACCGTCAGGGGATGATGTCTTGATCAACCCCGGCCTGACACCATAGTCTCAGAATTCGAACAGGCGCCCCGTGGGCGGCCAGACGCCCAGAGAGACCGATGACAACAACAAATAACTGGTGGCGGGGAGCCATCATCTATCAGATTTATCCGCGAAGTTTCTTTGATTCCAACCAGGATGGCATCGGCGATCTGCCGGGCGTTACCCAGCGCCT
>JAUIAZ010000420.1 GCA_030427465.1 Gammaproteobacteria bacterium
GAGGCTGACCGTAAACTTCTCACCACTCTACGGAGCAGTAAGTCCAGGGTACGGAACAAGAAAAACAACACCGTGGTTCGGATTAAACCCGCCTGTGCGGGTTTGCAGTAAACCGTTGCCGCAACAATAACGACAAATATTGCGAAAACAGGAGACTGAAATGTTGAAGCGCTTAGGCGCGGTCGCTCTGGCCGCCAGTGCATTGATAAGTAGTAATTCCCATGCTGTGGGTTGTTCACAGTGGCTCTTCTCTTCCGGGGGCTACACCGACACCCAGCACAAGATCCTTCTGGTACACGGTATCAGCGGTTTTGATTCTGTAGGCGGCCTGATCGACTATTTTTACACCATCCCCACCAACCTCTGCCGTTCCGGTGCAGATGTCAAAGTGGCCAGTGTCAGTGCCTTCAATGACAGTCTGGACCGCGGGCGCCAACTGGCTCAGGATATCAATCGCAACCGTTACGGCTCAGGCAAATTCAACATCATGGCGCACAGTCAGGGTTCACCAACCGCCCGTGTTGCGATGACCTACGATGCCGCGATGAATGGTTACGGGAATGGTCGTATCGTGTCTGTCACTTCGGTAGACGGGGTTAACAAAGGCTCTAAAATCGCAGATATCGTGCGTGGAATCATTCCGCCCGGATCCGGCGTTGAAGGCGGTGTCGCAGGACTTGTAAATGCCTTCGGAGGCCTGATTGGTGCCCTTTCCGGCGACGGCAACCCCCAGAACGCCATCGCCAGCCTCGAGACTCTGACCAGTGACGGAACCAACACACTGAACCAGATTCACGGGTATGGTGTGGCCAGCGGCTACTGCACCAATGATCGCGCTACTCAGGTAACCGTCAATGGGAACCGCGTGCGTCTGTACTCCTGGGCCGGTAAGAAAACGCTGACCAACGTATTGGATATCGGTGACCCGTTCATCGGTGCTCTGGGTCTTGCCTTCGGGTTTGAGCAGAATGATGGTCTGGTATCTGTGTGTTCGCAGAAACTGGGGTACTACATCGGTGCCTTCGACGCCAACCACCTGGACGTACAGAATCAGGTTCTGGGACTTCGTTACTTGTTCCATGATCCCGTCTCCGTGTATCGTCAACATGCCAACCGTTTGAAAAATGCAGGTCTCTAAATGCAGAAAAAGCCGCTAGTACTGGGCTTGATCGGGGGAGTCGCCTTGTGCGGCTCCCTTTACTTTCTGGCCAGTCAGACAGAAACCAAAACCGTGGAGAACGCTGTCGTTGAGGTCCAGGACCAAGGCACAGCGAATCCCTCCGGCCCCCAGAAAATGCCAACCCCTGCCTCGGCTTCTGGCTCTGATGCCACCGAAGCACCAAAAACCTCAGGGTCACCCCAGGATTGGGATGGCGCGGCCTTTGCGCCAACGCTGGCTGATACTGAAATTGACGGTCGCCTGGAATCCGATGAAAACGGCAACCTGGTGGTATCACTGGAAGTAAAAGACTTCTTTGATTATTTCCTGTCTGCCGTGGGACAACGCTCCCTCGAGGAAGTTATGGCAGAGATGGAACGACAGATTGACTCGAGGCTCGAGCCGGAAGCGGCTGCCCAGGCGCGTCGTCTGCTACTTGATTACATTTCCTACCACCAGCAGATGACAACGCTGATGGAGCAACCCCTGGTTCCCGCTGAACTGCAAACCGAAGAGTATTACGCCGGCATCATGGCAGATACCTTCAGTCAGCTCAAACAGATTCGCCGGCAGTTCTTCCCGCCGGATGTCGTCGATGCTTTTTTTGGCCTGGAAGAGTCTTTCGGGGAATATGCCGTACGTACTCTGGAGATCCGGGCAGATGCCAGCCTCAGTGACAGTGACAAAGCCGCCAGACTGGAGTCGCTGGAATCCCTGCTGCCAGAACAGTTGGTCGCTGATGCCAAGGAGGCAGAGCAACGTCATGCAGTCGCTGATTCTGCTCGGGATGCGTTCGAGGCGGGGATTGCTGAATCGGAAATCAGGTACCTGTTACAGGATGTCTATGCACCGGAAGAAGTCGACTCCATGCTGACCTTCTTCAAGGCCGAGGAGCAATGGCAGAATCGTCTGGATCAGTACTTCAGCCAGCGGGCCCGGATCGAAAGCTCAGGACTCAGTGGCACCGACCGGGAAGTCGCGCTGGATGAGTTGCGAACCCGCCAGTTTGATGAAGCCGAAATGAATCGGCTGCTTTCGGAAGAAGCTATCCACAACCGCCAAAGAGTTGACGGCTGAGTATCACTGCCCGTGTGCGACCGCTATCAGCGGCCGCGCACAGTCAGTTGGCTGTCCACCTGGATATTCTGGATCTGGAATGTGCCCGGATCAATGCGACGCTGGTCATCTACATTACGCACCTGAATCAGGTTCGCCCGGTTATTGACCTGTAGCGTAACCCCTCCATCCTCGCGCCTTTGACTACCGCTGCGGTTATCGCTCAGCTGCCGGCTGATCTGAACGCTGGATGAACGCCCATTGGTCACATCAAAATCCTGTGAGGAGTCAATGGCCAGTTCCGGCAGATCGGGGTTCACCTTCGGTTCTGCACCAGTCACAGTTTCTGTCGCCGCATCCGACTCCTGCAGGTCTTTTTCGACCCGGGAAGAGGTCTGGTTGCTGACGTCACCATCTACCGGTGCACGAACTTCACCGGCCGCCGGCGGGTCCAGACCTTCCAGGTGCAGTGCACTGAGGGAGGCTTCATCCAGAGGCTGAACGGCATGACACAAACCACTGCTGAGAAATAGCCCCAGCAATGCACTTTTTCGTCTGATCTGTATTCCTGTTTTCATTTTATTTGCCTTCCGGGCAGATTACTTCCTGTTTAAAGAGTGTACCGAACTGCTTCTTGCTTAACACGGAACGTGCTTGGCAAGTGTGACGCAGTTCCGTTTTCTACCCTCAAAAGGGGGGGCTTTTCACGAACCTGTGTTGGCCCC
>JAUIAZ010000421.1 GCA_030427465.1 Gammaproteobacteria bacterium
TGTTCGCCCCCGGCGAGATGTTCTCTACCAGTGGTCAGTACCGCAACTGTCTTCGGATCTCCTATGCGCAGGGCTGGTCCAGAGAGCGGGAGCAGCAACTGGCCAGGCTGGGTGAACTCATCAACATGACAAGGGAAATGGCGGCATGAGCGGTCAGAAAAAATGGGTATCGCTGGCAGATCTGCAGAAGGCCAGCGGCGTCAATCCGGAAAAAAATGGCCAGCAAACCGGATCTGTCTATAGCACGGAAAGCGGGCGGCTGTGCCCGGACTGCGGCCAGAAGGCGGATGCCTGTGAATGCCGGGCCCGGAAGCGGGAGGCAACGAAACCAACCGGAAAAATCCGTATCCGGCTGGAAAAGAAAGGCCGCAAAGGCAAGGGCGTGACCGTGATTGAGGCCATTCCCCTGGCCGAGCCGGAACTCCAGGCCCTGGCCAAAGCCCTGCGCCAGCACTGCGGCGTCGGGGGCACTGCCAAGCCGGGCATCATTGAATTGCAGGGAGATCAGCGCGATAAGGCTACTGCATACCTGAAGTCACAACAGCTGATCTGAGATCAGCCGTACGGATGTCCTGCCGGCAAGCTGTTTTGGGTTCCGGGTCGCCGAGGTGGAAGCGGAGATAAGGTGCCCACAGGTTTTCCTGCGTGAGGACCTTCAGGCTGTTGCGCCAGGGTGGGTTGTCCTTCTGAGGACAGCGCGAAAGGCGCCCACAACTCAGATCCAGAATGCCTTCTGCTTCATCGTGCCGCGCGATCCGGCGCAGATGCTGGGCCAGATTGATGCCACTGAGGCAGATCATCACCGGCAACGTCCAGTCTCCCTGAGGGAAGCGCTCCAGCCTCACCCCCACCACATCATAGGCGCAGCCCGCGAACGCGAGCGCCTGCCGGCACTGGTTGTTTTCTGTGTACTGCCGCGACAGGCTCAGCCAGCGAACGCTGTATTCGCTGAGAACCTGCTCGCTTTTCTGCTGCATGGCATCGTAATGATCGGCGCAAAGGTAAGACATGGGACATTCCTGATAGCTGCAATTAATGATAACGATTATCATTAAATATCAGGATTTGCGAACTGTCAACAAATGCGAATGATTATCACATTATTCAATGTCGACGGGAGAACGATCCGGCTTGGCATAGCTTAGCCGCGTGAGCTTCGTTGTCCGGTGGTAACCGTCGAGGCTGGAGACACAGACGGTACCGGCGGCTTCCAGATCGACAAAGCCATCCTCAGCTATAAGTCCGTCATCCATCCAGATTTCCTCAATCTCGCCGATGATGAATTCGGTCCCGTTAATCGCCAGCGGGTGATGCTCACGAAAACGCAAGCCCAGGCCAATGCGTGCTTCTTTCACATAGGGTGCCTTGAACTCACCCCGCCAGTCTTCGGTCAGCCCGGTCGCGTGGAACTCACTTTCATCCCGCGGATAACGTGCCGACGTCTGGTGTGCCTGACGGTAGATATCCTGGTTCACGTGATTAACTGTGTAGTAGCCGGTTTCCAGCAGGTTTTCCAGAGTATGCCGGTCAACCGAGTGCGGACGCACAACAAAAGCCAACAGGGCCGGATCTGCACCCAGGTGAACACAGGAGCTGACGATAGACAAGTTGGTATGCCCGGTCTGATTTACCGTCCCGATGAGGTTGGCGCTCTTGAATCCGGATAGCGAATTGATCAGGGCCACGCGGTAGCGGTGGTCCATGGCAGCCAGTCGGGTTTGGTCAATTTTCATGGTCGTCTCCGGACAAAATCAGACTCAGACTTACGATGCCTGAACCTTATCGGATCGGACCGGGCGGTTTCAATTGCCGGGCGACTCCCGTTACCATGCCAGCCTGACAGACGGGAAACCCACGCATGAAACATTCAAGCTTCCAGGATCTCTTCGCCTTGCTGCGTTACGCCCGCGGTTATCGCAGCAGGATCATCGCCGCCACCCTGTGCTCCATCATCAACAAACTCTTTGATATCGCTCCGGAAATTCTGATCGGAGTGGCCATCGACGTGATTGTGAACCAGGAAACCAGCTTTGTCGCACAGGCGGGCTACACCACCCCGAAGGAGCAGATCGTCGCCCTTGCCGTTCTGACTTTCGGTATCTGGCTGGGTGAGTCGATCTTTGAATACGCCTATCTGCTGCTGTGGCGTAACCTGGCTCAACGGCTGCAATCTGACCTGCGCCAGGATGCTTACGAACACCTGCAAAGACTGGATATGGGCTTTTTTGAGTCGCGCAGCTCGGGCCATCTGGCTGCGATACTGAATGATGACGTGAACCAGTTAGAACGCTTTCTTAACGGTGGCGCCAACAACCTGATCCAGGTATTCGTTACCGTAGTCGCGGTGGGCGCTGTGTTCTTCTATCTGTCCCCGAAAATTGCCATCTGGGCTTTCCTGCCAATTCCCCTGATTCTCTGGGGCGCATTTTTCTTCCAGAAGCGGGCGGCACCCCGCTATGCCGATGTGCGCGAGCGCGTGGGCGAACTGGCGAGCCGGCTGAACAACAATCTCGGCGGCATGGCAACGATCAAGAGCTTTACCGCAGAAGCCCGGGAAAGCGAGCGCCTTAAGGAGGTCAGCGAAGCCTACGTGGAAGCCAACCGCAAAGCCATTGCCATCAGCTCAGCTTTCATTCCGGTAATTCGTATGGCTATCCTGGCCGGCTTTCTGGCCACCTTTATCATCGGGGGCATGATGGCACTGAATGGCGAACTGAATGTGGGTGCTTACGGCGTGCTGGTTTTCCTCACACAACGGCTGTTGTGGCCTCTGACCAACCTGGCCGAAACGGTGGATCTCTTCGAACGCGCCATGGCCAGCACGCACCGCATACTGGGTCTCATTGACACGCCGATTGAGGTGCGCGATGAAGGCCAGCTGCCCCTGGCAGCACACCGGGCCATGGACATTACCTGGGAACAGGTCGGATT
>JAUIAZ010000422.1 GCA_030427465.1 Gammaproteobacteria bacterium
GAATGGATGACGTTCTTTCAAGGTCGGAAGGGGGTGATCCCAGTCATTTCCCGCCGGATAAGCCTCTCGGGGGTAGCCTGTGACCAGGGTCCATCCGACCTGTCCAAGCGCAAAGATATCGGTCTGAGCATTCAAGTTCATAAAACGATCGCCTTCCTGCTCCGGAGCCTGGTAACCCGGTGTCCCTTCGATACGCTGCCGGCGCTGCGCCACCATACCGAAATCAATGACATTGGCGCCTTTCATCGGCTCCCTGGCATCCGCAACCAGAATGTTGTCAGGCTTAAGATCCCGGTGAATGAGTTTGCGTTGATGTATACCCTGTAAAACCTGGCAAGCCTGCTGCAAAGCCTGCATTCGTAGCTTCAGGTCGTGAGTGCCGTCGCAGGCCTGTGGCCATGCCTTGCTCAGAGGCTTCCCTGGCATCCAGTCGAGCAACAGGCAAACAGACCGATTGTTTTCAGCATGTATCAAGCCAAGTGCTCTGGGGACACTGGCCGGTGTGTTCATTCGGTTCAAAGCCACCATCTCGCGGTGAATACTATCGAAAGGGTTGAGCTTTGAATCGAAAACCTTGAGCGCAAACAGCAAACCTGTCTGCGTATCTTTTACCTTGTAGAGTGCGCGCCCTGTCAAAGGCTGCGCAGGATAGATCTCTTCTACTACGGCCAGCTCACTGGCAAACTTCCAGGACAGGCTTTGCCCGACTTTCAATGAGATTTCCATTCTTCGAGTTTCCTTATTGCTTCATCAGGAGTAGGCCGCCGTGCTGGATTCTGGCTATGCCACTGTTTAAGCACCTCAGCATCTGCGGCATTGAGCCCACAGGTCTCCGCTATGTTTTCCCAGAATCCCGGTTTCCTTTCTGCCATACGCTGCTCTGTGTAGTCTTTGAACGGCAGCGTTCCGGACAGCAAAAGGGTCAGCAGGCGACCAAAGCTGTACATATCCGTTGCCGGCGTTATAGCCCGTCCTGGTACGTTGGCTTCTGAGGCTATATAGGCAAGATCCAGAGCCCTTCGGCCACTCATTGGCAAAGTCGCCAGCTGATCCATCTGGCAGAGTTCGAAGTTAAGTACTTCCACTTTACATCGCCTGCCAATACGGATGTTGGCCGGTGTTAACGCACGATGAACCACCTGGTTATCCGCCAGCCCTTCCAGTACCCCGGCAAGCGCTATAAGCACCTTCCAGCGATCATCACGATCGGGGCTTTGTGCCAGCCATTCATCCAGTCGCACGCTATCTCTCGGGCGGCTCACAACCACGTACAGCTTTTGATCTTCCGGGATGGTATCGATACTGTCTTGAATGCCTTCCACCCGATTGACTTTCAGGCGCTTAATGGCGGTTACTTCGCGAGCTATTCGCTGGCTTTCCTCTTCTACTGATTTTCGCCCGATCTGCGAAAGGTTATAAATTTTTATCCATACATTGCCCAGTTGCGGGTGGCTGGCTTCCACCGTCTGATAGTAATCCGTGCTTTCGCTCACGATTGGTTCACTCAAAATCCTGTACTCTCCGATCATGACAGCCTGGTCCTGTGCCAGCCTTTCTGGCACCTCAGCGGGCATAGCCAGTGCGCGGACAATATCTTCAATATGGGATTCAAGCGGACGACGGTTTTTCTTACCCAATTCCCGACGTACGAACCGTTTCAGTTGCAGCGGAAGGTCATCAGGCCGGACCACAAGAACCTCACCACTTTTTAGGGGTAGTGGATGGGGCCCCTTCTCATCAATCGCTGTAACCGAAACCGTTTCATGGGTGAATACCACCGCACCCAGCCTGGCCAATCTGGGGTCCCAGGCGCCATCGCCGAGTTTAAATTCCTGAAAGCTGCGCAAGGATTCCCGGAGTTTGGCAACCGGGTTACCTTCACCATGGCGACTACCCTGCTCGTACACCATCATGGGGCTTCTGTTAGTCAGGGGCAGTTCGATTTGTGCTTCCGAATGGTCCTTGAGCTCAAGCAAAACCACGCCCCAGGCGCTTACCAGTACACCATCGGGCAAGCGGCTGGCATTGGCAGAGGGCAGTTGCAAACCGCCAAAAATGCGAAAGCCTTCAAAATCCGGATCACTGAACAACGCATCAGCCAGCGCGGCCAAACCCCGGCGCTCATGGGCACGATCTTCCTGAGGGCCTACAAAGGGATTGTAAGGCCATGTACTGCGCGCAAAACTGAACTGGGCTTCTATGGGGAAAACCAGAAAACTCCAGTCTTTCTCTGTCTGGCAGTCATTGGCAATCGCTCTGAAATCTTCGCGGCTGGTAGCATTCAGAACTCGCCCGGATTGCCTGAGAAGTTCTGAAACCGACAGACCATCCGATGCAAGCAGTAGCCGCCTATCCAGCCCCAGTTGAAAGCGGGTGGATTGAACCGCTATTTGCCCGGGTTGTCCCAGTACCTGGGTAGGCTGGCTTTGGGCTTCACCGGTAAGACAGGCCTGTGAGTGGCCAGTGAACTGGGTTAGCGAAGGGTTACCAACCCAGTAACAATGGCCTTGGTCACCGTCAACCCTGACCAGTGCAATAACAGCCTGCTGCTCCTGTGTTGCAAGAAAACGATGTAAATTCTGAAGCACTGCTTCTGGCTCGCCCAGAGCGTTGTCATCTTGGGACTCCAGAAAACCGGCACACAATCGTGCAGCTTGCCCGGGATCTGAGCAACCTGAAACCCCGTCAACCAGAGCTGCTATCACACCATCTGGATGTATCCAAACGCGATCGCCTGAGTCAGCAGAGCCGGACTGCTCTGCCAGAAAGACCATGTCCAATGCTACACACTCCTTGTATGGTTCAATCCCGCCTTGTAAGGGTAAAGTGAGGCCCAGGCTTTGGTGGCCGCCAAAGCTTTCCCTGTAGGATTTCGATGCACGCATGATCCTGTCTCCAGAGATCGTTAACAAGGTTGAAACCTACAGAGG
>JAUIAZ010000057.1 GCA_030427465.1 Gammaproteobacteria bacterium
AAAACCCTAGGAGCGGTCTTCAAACATCAACACACGCCGAGGACAGCAAAGGCCCCAAAACAGCCAAATTCTAACGAGCCTTGAAGGAATAATATGGGGTAAGTTCAGCGTCAGATAAACAAAGAACCGGGCAGGAAAATCGGTAACGGCTATTGCAGCCTTAAAGACTCTGCCTTGCCCGGCAGCTGAACTGTCAGTGACTGATCATCCAGGGCCGCTGCGATGGAAAGACCTTGCTGCCGTCAGGCAGATAAACGACCTGTTGCTTCAGGGCACTGATCTCACGGTCACTGGCGGCGTGATGGCTACTGCACCCGCATCCTCCTTTATGTCTGGCCCTTGCCTGGCGTTCCTGATCCCGTTCACGATGCTGTTCCGCGGTCAGAATCAGCGGCCCATCCTGCATCCTTTCTTCGTGCTCCTTGGCTTTTTTCTGGTTAGGTGCCATGGCCAGTATTTCCGGTGGAATACGGATCACCCTCGCGCTGAGGGTGCCGCATTGGGGGCAGGCGCAGGGCTCACCGCCCTGCGACACTGCCGCCAGTTCCTGAAATACGCCATGCTCCCGACATTTATAGTCGTACAGTGGCATTCCAATTTCCTCCTCTTACAGGTCTGGAGACAAGGGCACGTCGACCGAGCCATCAACACCCTTTTTGGGGCCATCCGGATTGATCTTCACATCAAAATCGAAGATATCCGTGGGTAACCAGAGCGTGGCGCAGGCATTCGGTATGTCAACGACACCACTGATATGACCCTGCACCGGGGCAACCCCCAGTATGGCGTAGGCCTGAGCCTTGGAATAACCAAACTTGGTCAGGTATTCAATGGCGTTCAAACAGGCCTGACGGTAGGCAATATGTACATCCAGGTAGTGCTGTTTTCCCTGCTCATCGACCGAGATGCCTTCGAAGATCAGGTAGTCATCATACTTCGGGGTGATCGGGCTGGGTTTGAAGATGGGGTTTTTCACACCATATTTGGCCATGCCGTCTTTAATGACATTCACTCGCATGTGAATCCAGCCAGCCATTTCGATGGCTCCGCAGAAGGTGATTTCGCCATCACCCTGGCTGAAGTGAAGATCGCCCACTGACAGGCCGCCCCCTTCCACATATACCGGGAAGTACACGGTTGAACCACGGGAGAGATCCTTGATGTCACAGTTACCCCCATGCTCCCGGGGTGGCACGGTTCGGGCGCCTTCAGCGGCTGCCGCTTTGGCAGCATCACCCTTCATCTGGCCCATATGGGCCGTATCTGCGTAAGGCAAAGTCGCCAATGCGGGAACCCGGTCCGGGTCAGTGTCTACGAGCGCTTTTTCCCGGGTGTTCCACATATCCAGCATTTCTTTTGAAGGCAGGCAGCCAATCAATCCGGGGTGGATCAGGCCGGCAAACTCAACGCCGGGCACATGACGGGATTTGGTGAACATCCCATTGAAGTCCCAGATGGACTTCTGCGCCTCCGGAAAATGTTCGGTAAGAAACCCACCGCCGTTCTGTTTCGAGAAAAAGCCGTTGAAGCCCCACTGACTGTCGTCAAAGGCACCAATATCGAGTATCTCAACCTGTAGCAGGTCACCCGGTTCCGCACCTTCCACGCCGACCGGGCCGGAAAGGAAATGTACCTTGGTCAGGTCGACGTCGCGTACATCATCAGCCGAGTCATTGTTATTGATCTGGCCTCCGGTCCAGTCGACGCATTCGATGATGAAGTCGTCACCCGGTTTGACCATGGCGACCATGGGGATATCCGGATGCCAGCGATTATGTATTTTATCGTTGTCGTAAGGGCTTTGCTTCAGGTCCACTTTGATGAGTGTTTCAGCCATGGTTGGTTCTCCTATGGGTTGGTTGGCGTCGGCACTGCTACACCGAAAGGTAAGCAGCGACCTTGGCTTCGTTGACGTTTTCACGCAGTTCTTCATGCACGATGCGGCCTTTCTCCAGCACCAGAACCCGGTCGGCAATGTCTAGCGCAAAGCTCAGAACCTGTTCTGATACCACGATGGAGAGGCCTCTCGTGTCACGGATTTTTTTCAGGGTGCGAGCCATTTCCCGAATGATGGAGGGCTGTATGCCCTCGGTCGGTTCATCCAGTAACAGCATCTTGGGCTCACTGGCGAGGGCGCGGGCTATCGCCAACTGCTGTTGCTGCCCACCAGAAAGGTTGCCCCCGCGCCGTCCCTTCATTTCTTCCAGTACCGGGAACAACTCGTACAGGTCTGAAGGGATCACCTTCGCCTTGGTGCTGGTCAGCCCGGTCTCGATGTTTTCCCTGACCGTCATGGTTGAAAAAATCATCCGGCCCTGGGGAACGAAGCCGAATCCGCCGCTAACCCGCTGGTGACTTTTCAATCCTGACAGGTCCTGTCCGTCCAGCCGGATCTGTCCCTTGGTACTCGGGATCATGCCGATCATTGACTTCATCAGCGTGGACTTGCCCATGCCATTGCGGCCCATTACAGCGACAATTTCCCTGGGTTTGACCTCAAAGTTGAGATCGTGGATGACCTCGCTCTGGCCGTAGGCCACACAGTAATCATTAACCTGTAACATCTGTTTCTCCCGGGGGCTTAATGCCCCAAATAAACTTCAACCACTTTGGGGTCATTCTTGACGCGCTCCATCGAGCCTTCGGAAAGCACTTTGCCCTGATGTAGCACAGTGACCCGGTCGGCAATCTCTTCCACAAAGTGCATGTCATGCTCGATCACGATGACCGAGCGGCCTTCGGTGATGCGACGCAGCAATATGGCTGTTTGCCGGCGTTCCGCCACGGACATACCGGCAACGGGTTCATCCAGCATCAGAAGATCCGGCTTCTGGATCAGCAGCATGCCAATCTCCAGCCACTGCTTCTGACCGTGACTCAGCAGCCCCGCCGGCTTCTCAAGTTCCTCTGAAAGAAAGATGGTGTCGGCAATACGCTCGACTTCCTCAATCACCGCCGCATCGCGTTTGAAGGCGAGGGCACCGAAGACGGTGTAGCCTTTGGGGTAGGACAGTTCGAGGTTTTCAAAAACTGTCAGATCCTCATAAATAGACGGATTCTGGAATTTTCTGCCAACACCGGCATGCACAATGGCATGCTCTTTCATCTTGGTGAGTTCCTTGCCCCGAAAGCGGATGGACCCTTCTGTGGCCTGGGTGCGCCCACAGATCAGATCCAGCACAGTGGTCTTGCCGGCTCCGTTGGGACCGATGATGACCCGGATCTCTCCTTCGTCGACATAGAAAGAGAGGTCGTTGACTGCCTTGAATCCATCAAAGGATACGCTCAGGCCCTCTACGGCCAGGACAAAATCATTCTGCGTTGACATAGTGACCTCCTTTGAGAGTGGCTGGCTGCTTGTCTGATCCGGTCGGGACTTCCTCTGAGGTATCCGGTGTGACGTTGTCCCCGGAAGTCGTGGAATTGCCTTTTTCTGAGGCTTTCGCAGCGACGCGGCCGTGATACCAGGCTGGCATATAGGGTTCTACATAACGCTGGAACAAGCCGGCTATTCCGTTGGGGAAAGCCAGTACCACGCCAATAAACAGAGCGCCCAGCCCGAATAGCCAGAGTTCCGGGAAGCTCTCGGAAAGGCTGGTTTTCGCCCAGTTCACCAGAAGCGATCCGTAAACCGCACCCAGCAGCGACAATCGTCCGCCGACGGCGCAGTAGATGACCATCTCGATTGAAGGGACAATGCCAACGAAGGAAGGCGACATGAAGCCGACCTGCAAGGTAAACATGGCGCCACCGATGGCAGAGAAAGCGGCCGCCATGCAGAACACGAAGATCTTGAAATTAGACACGTCATAACCGGAGAAACGTACCCGATCTTCCTGGTCCCGCATGGCGACCAAAATCCGTCCGACCTTGTTGCGGCGGATAATCTGGGCGGTTGCCAGAGAAGCCAGCAGCAGAAGGCAGCAGACAAAGTAGAGAATGGTTTTTGCCTCATCGGTGCGGATATCCCAACCCAGGAGCGTGCGCAGGTCAGTGATGCCGTTGACGCCTCCGGTATAGCCTTGCTGGCCGATGATCAGAATGGTCAGGATGGCGGCAATCGCCTGGGTGATGATGGCAAAATACACCCCGCCAACACGGCGCTTGAACATCGCCACACTGATGATGAAGGCGAACAACACCGGGACGGCAACTACCGCGAAGAGGGTGAAGGGCAGGCTATAGAATGGTTCCCACCACCAGGGCAGCTCGGTGATCTGGTTCCAGTCCATGAAATCGGGTATGCCCGGCGTAGACTGAATCTTGGTCGATTCCGGATCAGAAGATTCCAGCTTCAGGAACATGGCCATGCAGTAGCCACCAAGCCCGAAGAAGACACCCTGACCCAGGCTGAGAATGCCCCCGTAACCCCAGCAGAGTACCAGGCCAATGGCGACGAAAGCGTAGGTAAGGTATTTGCCGACCAGGTTGAGGCGGAATACATCCAGTGCCATGGGTAGCACCAGCATCAGTACTGCCGCCAGGATGGCAAAGCCGATGAGGTCTTTGCGCGGAAAATAGGTGATTTGTTTATGATTCACGGTCCGGTCTCCTTAACGACGAATCTTGAGGGCGAACAAACCTTGCGGTCGCAGCATCAGGATGCCGACAACAAACAGCAGGGTCAGAACCTTGGCCATGGAACCGCTCAGGAAGAATTCCATCGTGGATTGGGCCTGTGAAATCGTGAAGGCAGAAGCGATCGTGCCTAGCAGGCTTTGTGCGCCGCCGAAAACTACCACCAGGAAGGTATCCACGATATACAACTGGCCGGAAGTGGGCCCGGTTGATCCGATCATGGTAAAGGCGCTACCTGCAATACCGGCGATGCCACAGCCAATCCCGAAGGTGAGGCGGTCGACTTTTTCGGTGTTGATACCGACTGCGCCTGCCATAGGCCTGTTCTGGACGACGGCACGAACCTGCTTGCCCCAGCGGGAACGGAACATCAGGAAGTAGATACCGATGGAGATGACCAGGGTAAGCACCATCACAAAAATACCGTTGATCGGAACTTCGACCATGTCGGTCAGTGGATAGGAGCCCATCATCCAGTCGGGCAGGGTGACACCCACTTCGCGGGCACCAAATACTGAGCGGTAGATCTGTTGCAGGATAAGGCTCAGACCCCAGGTCGCGAGCAGTGTGTCAAGAGGACGCTTGTAGAGGTGGCGTATCAGCCCCCATTCCACCAGCATCCCCAATAAGAATGTCACCAGAAAGGCCATGGCCATGGCAACGAAGAAGTAGCCATCAAAAAGCGATGGCATGTACTCGGAAAACAGGTTGGATGTCAGGTAGGTCACGTAGGCGCCGAGGATCATGAACTCCCCGTGTGCCATGTTGATCACACCCATTTGCCCGAAAATGATCGCCAGGCCAAGCGCCATCAGGACCAGGACTGAAAACAGGATCAGACCGGCAAAGCCCTGCATGGCAAAGATCGCGGTTAATTCACTTGCTGTATATTCTGCAAACATCTCTCTTCCCTCCAAACGTCTACATCAACTCAGATCCGTAACGGATCAGAGGCGGGTCATTGCTGACCCGCCGCCTGGCTCACTGATAGCCTTCCGGGAATGGATTGGGTTCGATCAGATCTTCACTTTCGTAGACCACTTTGTACTGACCATCAGGCTGGGCCAGGCCAACACGGGTCTTGGACCAGAGGTGGTGATTTTCATGGATGCGTACGTAGCCTTCAGGGGCCGTTGTCAGCTCAATGCCGGGTGATGCAGCACGAACTTTGTCGATATCAAAGGAACCGGCTTTTTCGACAGCGGCTTTCCACAACCAGGGCCCCAGGTAGGCCGCTTGCGTCACATCCCCGATGACGATGTCATCACCCCAACGCTCCTTGAACGCCTTGACGAAGGCTTCGTTGTTCGGGTTGTCCAGGCTCTGGAAGTATTTCATCGCGGCATATGCGCCATCGATGTTCTCACCACCAATACCAAGGATTTCATCCTCTGTCACAGAGATGGTCAGCAGCAGCGGCTTCTCTTTGGTCAGGTCGATACCCGCGGCTTTGAGCTGCTTGTAGAACGCGACGTTGGAACCACCCACGACAATCGCATAGATGACATCCGGCTTGCGCAGCTTGATCTTGTTGATCACTGAGTTGAACTGGGTGTGGCCCAGCGGGTAGTACTCTTCCCCCACAACTTTCAGGCCCAGCTTCTCTATGTGCTTTCTGGCAATCTTGTTGGAGGTTCTCGGCCAGATGTAGTCGGAACCGAGGAGGTAGAAGCTTTTGGCCCCTTTCTCTTTGACCACCCAGTCAATACCGGCGATGATCTGCTGTGTGGCTTCCTGACCGGTGTAGATCACGTTGGGAGACTGTTCCAGCCCTTCATAGAAGGTGGGGTAGTACAGCATGCCGTTGTATTGCTCAAACACGGGCAATACCGCTTTCCGGGAGGCTGAAGTCCAGCAACCGAAGACCGCCGCGACCTTGTCGTTGACCAGCAGTTTCTTGGATTTCTCTGCGAAGGTCGGCCAGTCACTGGCCCCGTCTTCCTGGATGTATTCGATCTGGCGACCCAGTACACCGCCCGTGGCATTGATCTGCTCTATGGCAAGCTTCTCGGCCTGGACCGACCCGGTCTCACTGATGGCCATGGTGCCGGTGATGGAGTGAAGGATGCCGACAGTTACGGTGTCATCAGTGACTGCCAGACCGCTGGTGTTTACTTCACTGGTGGCGGGTGCGGCCCAGCTGATCTGCGAAGCCAGCATCAGACTGGCGGGCAGGGCAGCGAGCATTTTCAACAAACCGCGGCGGGAAGCCTGGCTGTCATCTCGGGTGGCTTTGGGTGGGGCTTTTTTCATCATGGGACTCTCTCCTTGATGGTTGAGTTCCCATTCAGTCTCTGTTTTCCAGCGCTCGGCAGGTATTCGTCACATGCTCCCGGCGACTACGTCATATGACGTATGGAGCCTGTGACAAATCTGGTGCACGTTTTGCAACGCCTGAATAAACAGCAATAAGAAACGGGGAGGGGGACAATAAGCAAAGAGGTTGGTAACAAGATGAACGCGCAACAGAATGTTTTCCGGCTGCGACGGAATTACAACCGCTGGGTGGCGAATGAAACCCTGGAAGATTATGCCCTGCGTTTTACGGCGAAACGCGCCAGGCGCTGGTCTGCTGCCAGGGTGTCGAACACTGCGCTGGGTGCCATTTCCTTTCTGGCCTTGGAGGCCATCGGCGGGGCCATCACCCTGAGCTATGGTTTTACGAATGCGTTTGCGGCGATCATGGTGGTCGGGGCGATTATTTTTCTGACCGGTCTGCCAATCAGCTATCATGCTGCAAAACAGGGCGTCGACATCGATTTGCTCACTCGTGGTGCAGGATTCGGTTACATCGGGTCGACCATCACCTCTCTGATTTATGCCAGTTTCACCTTTATTTTCTTCGCCCTGGAAGCCGCGATCATGGCACTGGCGCTGGAACTGACCCTCGGCATCCCTCTGTTTATCGGCTATGTGATCAGTTCGGTGGTGGTCATTCCCCTGGTTACGCATGGCATCACGTTGATCAGTCGTTTCCAGGTCTGGACACAACCGGTCTGGGTCATTCTTCAGCTATTGCCACTGATAGTCATCGCAGTGCAGATGGACGATGCCCTGACCCTGTGGACTGACTTTACCGGAGTGACTGAAGCAGGTGCAGACAAAGCGGATGGATTCAGCCTGCTCGCTTTTGGAGCGGCGTCCGCTGTTTTGTTCTCACTGATCGCCCAGATCGGTGAGCAGGTCGACTTTCTGCGGTTCATGCCGCATGCGGAGAAGCCAGACCGTCGCTGGTGGACGGCGATGCTGGTGGGCGGTCCTGGCTGGATTGTGGTTGGCGTCATCAAGATACTGATTGGTTCCTTTCTGGCGGTACTCGCATTGCATCATGGGATTCCGGCTGAGGAAGCGTCTGACCCTAACCGGATGTACCTGACTGCATTCGGTTACCTCACGTCGTCTCCTGAATTGACACTGCTATTGGTCGGTACCTTCGTCATACTGAGCCAGCTCAAGATCAATGTGACCAATGCCTATGCCGGGTCCATTGCCTGGTCCAATTTTTTCTCGCGGTTGACCCACAATCATCCGGGGCGCGTGGTCTGGTTGGTATTCAACGTGGCCATTGCCCTGTTGCTCATGGAACTGGGCATTTACCGGGTTCTGGAAGAAATTCTCAGCGCCTACGCGATTGTTGCGCTGGCCTGGGTTGGGGCGCTGGTTGCAGATCTGGTTATTAACCGCAGCCTTGGCCTGCGTCCGCGGGAAATGGAGTTCAAACGGGCCCATTTGTATGATGTGAATCCCGTTGGTGTCGGCTCCATGCTGATTGCTTCGCTGCTGGGGTTTGCGGCCTATTTTGGTGGGCTGGGTGAAACCTTGCAGCCCCTGGCCTCCTACCTGGCTCTGGGTTGTACTTTCATTACCGCACCCTTGCTGGCCTGGTGGACTCGTGGCCGATACTATATTGCCAGGTCCCCGGTTATTTTTACGGACCGCTCAGATGTTGCCTGTTGTATCTGTGGCCATCATTTTGAAACCGAAGATATGAGCCACTGTCCTGCCTACGCCGGCCCTATCTGCTCCCTGTGCTGTTCTCTGGACACCCGCTGTCAGGATATGTGCAAGCAGGGTTCCCGAATCTCAGAGCAGATCAACACCTTTTTGCTGAAACTGTTTCCGCGACGCTGGGTTCAGAGCCTGGACTCCCGGATGGGCCATTTTCTTGGCATCTATCTTCTGACCAGCGTGATCATTGCCGCCTTGCTGGCACTGGTTTACCAACAGATTCTGATGGATCCGGGGGTTGATCAGGCGGTAATCTCAAGCGCTCTGGTCAATGTTTTCCTGATTCTGATGATCGTCAGTGGTGTGGTCTCCTGGATGTTCTCCCTGGTTCACGAAAGTCGGCAGGTCGCTCAGGAAGAAACCCGCAGGCAGACCCGTTTGCTGGAGGCGGAAATAGAAGCCCATGAACAGACAGACCGGGAACTGCAACATGCCAAGGAACAGGCGGACTCAGCCAACCAGGCAAAGAGCCGCTATCTCACCGGCATCAGTCATGAGTTGCGATCTCCGCTTAACGCCATCCTTGGATACGCCCAATTGCTTGAAAAGGACCGCAACATTCCGGAAAACCGCCGCGAGGCCTTGCAGGTCATTCGCCGCAGCAGTGAGCACCTTTCTGACCTGATTGAAGGCTTGCTGGATATCTCACGAATCGAAGCGGGGCGACTGGAACTGGCGCTGGGAGAGGTCAATCTGCCAAATCTGCTTGAGCAGATAGTCGGCATGTTCAGAGTACAGGCGCAATCCAAGGGGCTGGACCTGCATTTCAGCAAACTGTCACCCATACCCGAACTGGTGCGCACCGATGAAAAGCGGCTTCGGCAGATTCTCATCAACCTGCTTTCCAATGCGGTCAAATATACCCGTGAGGGGCGCATTGATTTTACCGTGCGCTATCGCAACCAGGTGGCTGAATTCTGTGTCAGAGACACAGGAGCCGGCATCCCATCCGAAGAACTGGAAAGGATTTTCCGGCCCTTTGAGCGTCTCACGGACAGTCATGGGCCACAGGTACCAGGAACGGGGCTGGGGCTGACAATTACCCGGCTTTTGACCGATATCATGGGGGGAGAGCTTGGTGTCAGCAGCCAGCCGGGCAGCGGCAGTGAGTTCCGCGTCAGCCTGATGTTGAGCCCGGTTGCCGGCCGGGAAGCCGCAATCGAAGAACGCACCGTCTGGGGCTACGAGGGCCCGGAGAAAACCCTCATTGTGGTCGACGATGAGCCGACCCATCGGGGCCTGCTTCAGGATACACTCCAGCCACTGGGCTTCAAGGTAATACAGGCCAGCGACGGACCGACCTGCCTGGATATGCTGAGGTATGCCACGCCGGATATCTTTCTGCTCGATATCTCCATGCCGGGCATGGATGGCTGGTCACTTGCGTCTGCCATCCGCAAGCAGATTCCTGAAACCTGCATCATCATGGTATCGGCAGACGCCCATCAGTCCATGCCACCTTCGCTGACTGTGGCGCCCCATAACGCCTATCTGGTGAAACCGATTCAGTTACAGGGGCTACTGGACGCGCTGGCCGTTCACGCCGGTGTGGTTTGGCAGGGAGCACCCACAGCGACTCTGCTGCAAGCAGCAGTTCAACCGGGTAAACTCTGGCTCCCGGATCCTATCCGTCACGAAATCCGGCAGCTGGCGCAGATTGGTTACGCCACAGGATTACTGAACCGGATGGAAACCCTGAAAGGACATGCAGCAGTCAGTGAGGCCACATTGCAGCGAATGACAGAATTGGTGAAAAAATTTCAGTTCGGACAGTTGCTGAAAGAATTGGAGAAACCGGAATGAGTGGCCAGGACCGAGGCCGTCCGGCAAACGCCGGTAAGCGCGATGTTGTGCTGATTGTGGATGATTCGCCGGAAACCCTGAGCATGCTGAATGACACACTCGATGCGGCCGGTGCCACGGTACTGGTGGCGCTGGAGGGGCAACAGGCACTGACCATCGCGGCAAATATCACGCCAGACATCATTCTGATGGATGCCATCATGCCAAACATGGATGGCTTTGAAACCTGTCGCCGGTTGAAGGAAAACACCGATCTGGCACACATCCCGGTTATTTTCATGACCGGCCTGACAGACACAGAGAGTGTGGTCAGGGGCCTGGAAGCCGGGGGTGTCGACTATATCACCAAACCGGTAAACGGTTCCGAACTGGTGGCGCGAATGCGTGTTCACCTGGCCAATGCGCGTCTTACACTCAGTGCGCGGGTGGCACTGGATTCGGCCGGACAGTACCTGTTTTCGGTCAATGAATCGGGACAACTGCGTTGGGCGACGCCTCAGGTACATCATTTGTTTGCCATCTCCGGTGCCGGTGCTGACTGGTTGGAACAGTCCTTGCCGAAGCAGTTGAGCCCCCTGTTTCAGCCTCACTACAACCGGGAGAGGGCTCTGGTAATCCAGGCCGGGGACAAACCACTGGAAGTACAGTACATCAGTGTTCAGTCTGATGGTGAACATCTATTGCGTCTGGTCGATATGGAGCGCCCGAGTGAAACTGAACAGCTGAGGTCGGCTTTTCCCGTCACGGAAAGAGAAGCCGACGTTCTGCTTTGGATTGCGCGTGGTAAAACCAACCGGGAGATCGGACTCATTCTGTCCCTGAGCCCGCGCACGGTAAACAAGCACCTGGAGCAGATTTACCGAAAACTCAGCGTGGAAAACCGGACATCAGCGGCAGCCCTCGCGCTCAAGGTCATGCAGTAAACCTGTCAGAGGCTCGGAATATCCTTATCCAGAACGACCGAATTAGTCCCCTTGCATTCTTTTAAAACCCCCTGACTGAGCCTATATTGCACAGGCGGAAGCAGGTGCTTCTGTCCACATCATTCAGGAGCTCTGTCGCATGCCTTCGCAACCCGAAACCGCTGGTCAAACCGGTCCTCAAACCCTGCCGGCCAGCTTTCTCAATCTGCTGGCAAACCTGATCCGGAGCCCGAGCGTGGTAGGGCACGAGCACAGTTTTTTTCGTGCCTTGCAAAGAGAGTTGGAAGAACGTGGAGCCACAGTTACCTGGTATGAAGGCCTGCTGGTGGCCCAAGGCCGGCAACCGCACAAGCTGATGTTTTCGGCGCATATTGACCGTCATGGACTGGTGTGTACCGGGCCCAACGAATTTCAGTATGCCGCCTTCGTGGCCGGTGCCCGATCTGACCTGCTTGGCAACTCGGTATCCGAGCAACTGATGTCGAAAGTGGTGGACCGCTTCTCGCGGGAAGCGGTATATGCCTATGAACCCTGGTCCGGCGCCTACCGCGGACGCGGCAGCATACGCAGAACGCGAGTCTGTGAGCACCGCAACAACCTGATTTTTGAACTGGAAGATATGAGCCACCTGGTGGCCGGCACGCCCGTAGCCTTTGTAGACCAATTAAAGGTACTGCCCGATACCATCAGCGGGCAACTGGACAATGTGCTGACAGCCGCTGCACTGGTGTATGCCTTTGAAACCGGCTTCCAGGGCACCGCCTTTTTTACCGCTCAGGAAGAGGCCGGAAAGAGCTGGCGATACCTGCTGGAATGGTTCCGCCGCTTTGGTCATGGCACCAATCAGTTGATCGTGGTCGATACCAGCCCGTTTCCTGACCAGGCCGGAGCCCGTGAACAGGAACTGGTGCTGCGCTACCGCGATGCCAACGCTGCTTTCAATGAGGGGCTCACCCAGCGTCTGGCCGACCTCTGCGCAGAGCTGGACTACCGGGTTGTTTTCAAGGATCGCTATGTGGATGCCCAGAATGAACAGCTGAAAGCCCGGGGTGAGTCACCCAAGTCTCTCGGCTCTACCGAAATGGGCCGGATTATTGCCGCTTCCAACGGGCTGGTGGATGGAACTACCTTGCAGATACCGACCTCCGGATATCACACCTTGTCCGAAACGGCTCCTATTCCTTCTGTGAAGGCTTTCTTGAACCTGCTGACAGCTCTGTCTGAAAAGGAAGGCGCTCATGCATAATACCCTGCTTGTTGTTGATCAACCCGACTCACTGGAAGACTGCCCCTTCGAGCGAATCTCTTTTGACCGTTATCTGTCGGAGTATCCAAAGCTCGGTGAACAGCGTACCCGTGTCATCAACCTCTGCGATACCGACCCTTATCTGAGTCGCGGATATTACTGTTCACTTCTGGCTGAGGCGCGTCAGCATAAAGTGATACCAGGGGTTATGACCATCAACGATCTGCGCACGGCGGATGCCAGTTCAGCGGGATCCCTGAACCTGCGAAAACAGCACATGCCGGCATTGGCAGACAAGAGCCCACAGACTGAGTGGGTGTTTTTCGGCTGGACTCCCCAAGAGTCCTGGAGACGACTGGCACAGAATGTGTTCGAGCGCTATCCGGCGCCCTTGCTAAGTGTCACACTAAAGTCAGGTGAGGGCGGCGTGAACATCGATGTGAAGCGCGGCAACATCAGCGAACTGGACGACCAGACCCGCCAGGTATTCTATCAGCGCTTGCAGGTCTTCATTGAACAAGTCTGGCGCCGCCCGGCCAAACGCCGTGCCCATCGCTGGGATATGGCCATCCTGGTTGACCCGGAAGAGAAGACACCTCCCAGTGATGAGGAGGCCATCAGCCGTTTCGTCAAGGCTGCGCACAAGGTCGGAATCCAGGCGGAAATACTGACCCCGGATCAGATACATGCGATTTCGCAATTCGATGCTCTGTTTATCCGCCAGACTACGGCCATTGACCATCCGACCTATCGTCTGGCCAGGAGAGCCGAGCGTGAGGGTCTGGTGACGATTGACGACTCTACGTCAATCCTCCGGTGCTGCAATAAAGTATTCCTGCATGATGCCTTCAGTTACAACCGGGTCCCTGCGCCAAGGACAAGCGTGGTTTCCTCAGTAAACTCTGTTGAAATTGACCGGCTCGAGGCGCAGTTTGGTTATCCGATGGTGCTGAAAATGCCGGAAGGTTCTTTCTCGCTGGGCGTGTTCAAGGTGGAAGACCGGAATGCTCTGGTCGATCGTCTGAACACCCTGTTTGAACAGAGCGCCCTGGTTCTGGTTCAGGAGTATCTGTTTACGGATTATGACTGGCGCATCGGCGTACTTAACGGCCGCCCCATTTATGCCTGCCGCTATTTTATGGCTCGCAATCACTGGCAGATTTACAACCACCAGTCAGGCCGCAACTTCTCCGGCGGCTATGACACTTTGCCAACCTTTGAAGTTCCGCGAAAAGTACTGGATGCTGCCATCAAGGCCGCTGGCATCATTGGTAAAGGTCTCTATGGTGTCGATCTGAAGCACAAGGACAACAAGGTCTACGTGATTGAAGTGAACGATAACCCCAGCATTGAGCACGATGTGGAAGACAAATATCTCGGTAATGAACTCTATATGCTGGTAATGCAGGAGTTCGCGAGACGTCTGGAGCAAAGGGGACGATGACAAGCAAGCCCCGGGCGCAAGCCAGCCCGCCGGGAGACGCAGAGCCTCCCCTGATCATAAGACCGGTGAAAGAAACAGATCTGGCCGGCCTGGTGGCACTGGAACAGATGAGCTTCGCTTCGGATCGTCTCAGTAAACGACGATTTCAACACTGGATAAAAGCCGACCATCGGCTGTTCCTGGTCGCTCAACTGGAAGACCGGATCGTCGGTTACGGTCTGGTGTTTCTGCATCGGGGTACCCGGCTGGCCAGACTGTATTCCCTGGCAATCGACCAGACTGTGCGGGGCAGGGGAATCGGAAGGCGTTTGCTTTCAGCGCTCGAAGAGGAAGCTGCGGATCTGGGACGCCTGCATATGCGGCTGGAAGTGGCCATAGATAATGAATCAGCCATTCGGCTCTATGGAAGCACCGGGTACCGACAGTTCGGTATTCATGTGGATTACTACGAAAATCATGCCGATGCCCTGCGTATGCAGAAGTGTATCCGCCACCCGGAGAATCCGCCGACACTGAAACAGAAGCCCTGGTTCCAGCAAACCACCCCGTTCACTTGCGGCCCGGCCGCGCTGATGATGGCGATGGCCAGCCTGGATGAGCGTTGGCAGGCTGATCAGTCACTGGAACTCGCGCTGTGGAGAGAGGCAACCACTATTTTCATGACTTCAGGGCATGGCGGCTGTCATCCGATCGGACTGGCTCTGGCGGCGCAACGAAGGAATTTCCGGGCCATGGTCTGGGTGAACCGTTCCGGCCCCTTGTTTATCGATGGCGTGCGTTCAGCAGATAAAAAACAGATCATGCGTCTGGTGGACCAGCAGTTCCGGGAAGAAGCCCGTGAAAGCGGTCTGGAAATCCACGAGGCTGAGCTGACACAGAGCCTTATCGCCGAGTGGCTGGC
>JAUIAZ010000423.1 GCA_030427465.1 Gammaproteobacteria bacterium
CAAATACAGCCACCGTGGAGCCCGGTTCCACCTTGGCCGTATTAAGCACGGCACCGATGCCCGTGGTAACACCACAACCCAGCAGACAGACTTTCTCCAGTGGCGCCTGGTCATTGATTTTGGCAACAGCAATTTCCGGCATGACGGTATATTCGGAAAAAGTAGATGTACCCATGTAGTGATACAGGGGCTTGCCCTGATAGGAAAAGCGACTGGTACCGTCGGGCATGAGCCCTTTGCCCTGCGTCGCCCGGATGGCCTGACACAGATTGGTTTTACCAGACTGACAGAATTTGCACTCACCGCACTCCGGGGTATACAGCGGGATCACATGATCACCCGGCTTCACACTGGTTACCCCCTCGCCAACGGCTTCCACAATACCGCCACCTTCGTGGCCGAGCACGCACGGGAACAGCCCTTCCGGGTCATCACCACTCAGGGTGTAGGCATCGGTGTGACAGACACCCGTCGCCACTATTTTCACGAGAACTTCGCCAGCTTTCGGCGGCTCGACATCAATTTCAACTATTTCCAGTGGCTTACCGGGGGCAAAGGCAACTGCGGCACGTGATTTCATATAGGGAACCCTGTCTGTCATTAAATTTTTGCTGAAGGGGCTTGGGCGAGAGTCCTCAGTGTAGGATGATCTGCAGACCGGTCGCAAGCCATCCCCTTTGAACCCAATGATGCCTATTATCAAGGAGAACCCGCATGAGTACGCTGACGACACCCCCGGATTCCGTGATCGAATCCGTTCTGCGCAATACCCGGAAAATCGGACTGCTCGGTGCCTCAGACAAGCCCAACCGCCCGAGTTATGAGGTGATGGAATTTCTGCTTCACCAGGGCTATGAGGTGATTCCTGTGAACCCACGGCTTGAAGGGGCAAGCATTCTGGGGCAAACCGTCGTCGCGAGCATCGACCAGCTACCCGACGATGTCGATATGCTGGAGCTTTTCCTCAACCCGAACCGCGTCGGTAATGAGCAGGATGCCCTGCTGGAACACCCGGCCCCCATCATCTGGATGCAGGTTGGCGTGATCCATGAACAGGTGGCCGAAGCAGCCCGCGAACTGGGCAAGACAGTGATCATGGACCGCTGTCCGAAACGCGAAATTCCCCGGCTTGGTCTACTGAAAGACTGAACCGGAATCAGGTGGCCATCTCAGCAGATGGCTGCCTGGCAGAGCACCCACACTGTCCACCGCCACGACGGGGCAGTTAATAACCACCCCGGTTGCCTGCAATTCGAGCGATCCCTGCTCAGCTGCGGCAAGTACTGCCTCCTCTGAGTGCAGAGGCTTCGGGGCTTTTCCGGGCAGCCAGCGCACATTCACTTTCAGCCAGAGCGGACTGTAGGCCTTATCGGCGGACCGGGCCCCAAGCGGCTGCGGAATACTCTGAAACACACTGCCCTGTTCCCCCTTGTCAAAAACATAGACCTTTTCCAGCACGGTAGAAAAGCCCGGTGGTCGGGGGCTTGGTGGCAAAGCCTGGCTGAGTCTGGGCGTCAGGTTCGCTCCCATTGCTGCGGCCATACCGGCATCATTCGTCTCAGTGACAATATAGTAGACGGGCTTGCCCTCGTACCAGCCAGAGAGCAATGGCAGGGCAATATGAGTGGCGTCCTCAGGGTTTTGTGACGGGAGTGCTGGCGTGCCTGCGCAACCGGCCATCAAGCCGGACAGCAATAAAAGCAAACAGGGCAAGAGCAAGCCGGCGGCACTTTTGCCTCGTACAGAATCAGGCTGATACATCAATCCACTCCGGCTCGAAATGCACGGTACATTTGTATTAAGCTGGTTGTGAGACAAGTTCCAAAACAACGCTAAACCATAAAGAGGACCCTGTCCATGCTCACACTGTTCAAGCATTTCTGTTTTCTTGCGCTCTGCAGCATTGCCTCGCTGGCAGTCGCCAAGGGACAAAGTCTTGTCTACACGCACGACAGCAAAGATTACGAAGGCTATTACGCCAGCGCCGGTGAAGGAGCCCCTCTGATTTTGCTGATCCACGACTGGGATGGTCTGACCGACTACGAGAGAAAGCGCGCGGACATGCTCGTTGAGATGGGCTACAGCGTTTTCGCTGCAGACCTGTTCGGGAAGGGTGTGCGCCCCACAGAAGTGGCTGATAAAAAGCAGCACACCGGAGAGCTGTATTCTGACCGGGAGAAGATGCGGGAACTGATGTTTGCGGCACTGAAAACTGCCAAAGCCCAGGGGGCAGGAACCGAGCAGGCTGTCGCGATGGGTTACTGTTTCGGCGGCGCCGCAGTTCTTGAGCTGGCGCGTTCCGGCGCGGATCTGGATGGCTATGCCAGCTTTCACGGCGGCCTGAGCACACCGGAGGGGCAAGACTACAGTGCCACCCGCGGCAAGGTACTGGTGTTTCACGGTACGGCCGATGACATCGTGCCCATGAGTGACTTCATGCAACTGGCGCTGGATCTGAATGCCGCCAATGTGTCGCATGAAATGATCAGCTACAGCCACGCCCCCCATGCCTTTACGGTGTTTGGCAGTGACCGTTATCGCGAAGAAGCGGACCGTAAATCCTGGGCTCGCTTTACCGACTTCCTGAAGACGGGCCAGTAAGCTGCTCTGAGGGTGATGGGGGCTTCCTGAAGCCCCCTGCTGCAGACAGCCGGATCGGATCAGGCCAGCATGCCGCCATCCAGAATCACTGGCTGACCGGTCATGAAGGATGAACCATCACTGCACAGCCAGACAATGGCTGAAACCACTTCTTCAACGGTTCCCAGGCGCTTCATCGGATTGGCTTCCACGATGCCTTTTGCCTTCTGCTCACCCAGTTGCGCCAGCACACCTTCCACCATCGGTGTTCTCACAAAGCTGGGGCAGATTGCATTCACGCGAATGCCTGCGCGCGCGTA
>JAUIAZ010000424.1 GCA_030427465.1 Gammaproteobacteria bacterium
AGCTTCTAGGTCGGGCTTATGTGGTCTTCACGATGCCTGTGGTTGTTGCTGCCAGCGATCCTGTTGACCGGTCTCTGGCTGAATGCCGGGCCGGTGGACAGTGGCCTGGTGTCAGCCGATCTGCTTGCAAAGCAGTCCGGTGCGGCGCGGAAAGTGAACCCGCCTGCCGCTTCTGACCTGGCGCAGCGCAACGCTGCGCAGGCTTCCGGCCTTCAGTTAGCCCCCCCCAATGATCCGGGTGGCAGTGCCGGCGCACAGGATGACACCCTGCTGGAAGCTCAACTGGGCGAACTGGAAAGGCAGGAAGCCCTGCGCCGACAGTGGCAGAGCAGCCTGCAGCAGCACCAGAAGTTTCCGGGGCATTTGCAGCAATGGCTGGAACGCTGGCTGTCGGCGTGCGAGCCATCGCAGTGTCTGGCCTCGTTGCACCGCTTGCTGGCCGATTACCCCGATGCGGCTTTTGCCCGGCGGGTAGAAGCTCTGGCGGCAGCGTATCCGGAGTATAAAAATGACTTGGGCAGCCTGACGCAGGATACCCGGCTACCAGCCATGGATCGCTATGCCCGGGTGGATGCCCTGCGTGCCCGACATTTTGATGACAGCGGCAGTGAGTGGCTTTTCGGTGAGGAGCGGCGGTTCGCCCACTACCGCTTCGCCGTGGGAGAGCTCATGGATATCAGTCACGGGAATCTGGAATTCAGCGAGCGGCTGAACCGTGTGGATGCCCTGTATGAGACCTGGCAGCAGAATGCCGGCCCTTTCACGCCCTCCGTCAGCCCGGTGGCCCGCTATCGACAGGCCATGACGCTGCTTGATCAGACCTCGCTTGCAGGGGCTCAGAAAGAAGCCGCCCGGAGCGAAGCCCGGCATCGCTATCTGGACGAGGATTCTGCGCAGCGGGTGCTGCAGCGGGAGGCCCGCCAGGCCCGGCAGCAGGATCAGGTTGCGGCCTATTGGGAGGCGGTCGCAGCGCTCAATCAGGATATGCAGGGCCTGAGATCCCAACTGAGCGCACAGGCCTGGGAGGCAGAGCGGGCACGTCGCCTGGAGGCCCTGCGACTTTCCCATTTCAGTGATGCTGAACGCTAGCGGGGCGGCGGGTTCGGCTGCAACAGTCGGGCTTTCTGCTCTTCGAACTCTGCCTGGGTCAGGGCCCCCTGATCCAGCAGGGTTTTGAGCTGGCCCAGTCTGGCCAGGGGATCTTCTGCCCCTGCCGTGTTTTCGCGGTGCTTTTGTGCCAGCCCCAGCCATTGTGCCAGGCGTAATGCCATGAGGCGGATGGCGCGAAAAATCTTCGGCAGTAACCAGATGGCCAGACCAATAAAAACCAGAAGCAGAACCAGAAACAGGGTGGGATGATTCAGCGCTGTCCACAGCCCCGCTATGACGAGAATGTCTTCACCAATCGAGGCGCCCCAGTTGCTGAAGGGTTCCGGTGAGGTGTTGATCAGCAGGCGCGAACCGGCTTTGGTGGCGTGGGAGGTGGCGGCCATACCCCCGCCCAGGATACCGGCAGTGATCTCCATGACATTGGATACTTCGCCTACACTGCCGGCGGCCAGCATGGCGCCGGCGGGTATGCGGATAAAGGTGTGTATGGTGTCCCAGCCGGAATCCACCCCGGGTGTCTTGTCAGCAAAGAACTCCACGAAATACATCAGGCCAGCGGCCCCGATAATCATCGGGTCCTGCAGCATCTGCAGTTCGGCCGGCAGTGTAATGTTGCCGCTGGCGCCGCCGATGCCCAGCACCAGTAATGCCGCGTAGAGATTGATACCGCTGGCCCAGGAAACTCCCATGGTCAGCGCGATGGTCTGAATCAGGTTTTGATACTCTTCCATCAAGACTCCCAATCATGAACAGGTCAGCCACCGGACGAGACGCGACCGCAGGGCTGCCAGCACAGCATACCTTATTTCCCTGTATGTAACCTGAACGGCCTGTCACGTGAATCGGCTGGACTTGCCCGCAGCCCGCCTTTATCCTCCGGCCTTATTCCCTAAACACACAGACCGGGTTATGAATCGTCGGCATTTTCTGCAAGTTCTGGGGGCGGGCACCCTGGCCACCGGAGCGCTGGTATCCAGCCTGCCGGTGGCAGCCAAACCCCTGCGCTTTCTGCTGGGGCTTTCGGATATCATCACGCTCAACAAGGAAAAACAGGCGAGACTGACCCGGGCTGTTCTGGAAACCCTGGATGCCAATTTCGGCTCCCTGCCCCTGCAGTTCTGGAATCAGCCTTTTTCACGCATCGACTTTGAAAAACGCCTCACTAATATCGTCCACTGGGTCGATCGCTCGGTACGCGAACACCGGGACTTGCACCCGGTTGACCCCTTGTGGGTCATGGCGCAGATCATGGCGGAATCCCTGTTTTACGAGTTTGCCCTGTCGCCAGCACTGGCGGCGGGAATCTGTCAGTTCATGCCGTCCACGGCAACACGCGACTACAACATGATCATTGCCGGCAGTCTGCCGGAGCACCGTTTGCCACCGTATCGTTTGCTGGAACAGGCAGATGCCCTGGATCGCTACAATCAGGCTATCCGTGAAAGGGGCCAGTATGAGAAGGACAGCCGCGGAGATGTGCATTTCGGGCTGGAGTCGGCGCTTGAAACCCTGGCCGGAAAAAAAGTGCAGAATGCTGCCGGCAAGGCGGAGGCCCAGCTCAGACGGCTGCAGAACCTGGAGGCACACCGGGAGCAGATACGCAGCGCCCGCAAGGACTATGTTGCCTATATCGAGGCCAACATCACCGAACTCGGGAAGCGCGATCTGTTTGGCAATACCACCTTTTTTCAGCGCTTCGATGAGCGTTTCACCTATCGCAAGCCGATCAATGCCATGGTGCATATGCTGGCAAACAGCCTGCGGGTCAGAAATGGCAACATGCTG
>JAUIAZ010000058.1 GCA_030427465.1 Gammaproteobacteria bacterium
TTTTGGGGGTGAGTTCGAAACGGAGGCGGACTACCGGGATCCTTATGTGCAGGATCTCATCAAGGAATCCGGTGGCTGGATGATCTGGCCTCTGATCCCATACCGCTACGACACCATCATTTATGACCTGCCAGTACCCGCCCCAAGCCCGCCGAGCCCGGATAACTGGCTCGGCACAGATGATCAGGGGCGCGATGTCATGGCGCGTGTACTCTACGGTTTCCGTATTTCTGTTCTGTTCGGATTCAGTCTGACCATACTCTCTGCCCTGATCGGGGTCACAGCCGGCGCCCTGCAGGGTTAGCCTGGGTCGATCTGTTCGGACAGCGCTTCATTGAGATCTGGTCGAGTATGCCCGTGCTGTTCATTCTGATTATCCTCTCCAGTATTGTGCAGCCCAGCTTCTGGATCTTGCTGGGCATCACACTGATATTCAGCTGGATGAGCTTTGTTGGCCCGGTCCGGGCCGAGTTTCTGCGCGGCCGGAATTTTGAGTATGTGCTGTCAGCCAAGGCCATGGGTATGAATGACTCACGCATCATGTTCCGGCACATTTTACCCAACGCGATGGTAGCAACACTGACTTTCATGCCATTTACGCTGTCCGGTTCGGTGGTTACGCTCACCTCTCTCGACTTTCTGGGCTTTGGCCTGCCGCCCGGCTCTCCATCGCTGGGGGAGCTCCTGGCTCAGGGCAAAGCCAATCTGCAAGCCCCCTGGCTCGGCATCACAGCGTTTACCGTACTCGCCCTGCTGATGGGACTCCTGGTTTTCATGGGTGAGGCCGTGCGTGATGCGCTCGACCCCCGGACGCGGTATTGAGAGGAAACATGACCCAAAATTCCGGTAGCCCCCCGTTACTTGAAATCAGGGATCTTACCCTGGGTTTCCGCGCCTACTCGCAGAAAAATCCAACCGTGAACACGGTCGTCAAAGGCGTTAATCTGCGAATCGGGAAAGGCGAAACGCTGGCGATTGTCGGCGAAAGTGGTTCCGGCAAGAGCGTCACCGCGCTCTCTGTCATCAAACTGCTGGATTCGCCGCCCCTGGTATACGAAGGAGGCTCCGTACTCTGGCAAGGCGAGGAGCTGCTGGATGCCAGCGAGAGCCGCCTGAGACAGATCCGGGGTCACGACATCAGTGTTATTTTTCAGGAGCCGCTCACCGCGTTAAACCCCCTGCATCGTATTCACCGACAAATTACCGAGGTGATCGAGCGACATCAGGGCTTATCCAAAAGTGCTTGTGAGAAAAAAGCACTGGAATGGCTGCAGCGGGTTGGTATCCGCAACCCGGAAGCCAAAATGCAGGCCTATCCGCATGAATTGTCTGGCGGCGAACGTCAGCGCGTCATGATCGCCATGGCACTGGTCAATGAGCCCAAACTGCTGATCGCGGACGAACCCACAACGGCACTGGATGTCACTATTCAGGCACAGATTCTCAAGCTCATCAAAGACCTTCAGGCCCAGTTAGGTATGGCCGTGCTGTTCATCTCGCATGACCTGCACATCGTCAAACAGGTGGCTGAACACGTCGTGGTGATGGAAAAAGGCCATGTGGTTGAAAGTGGTCTGACCCGAGATGTACTGGAAACTCCCCAACACCCCTACAGTCAGAAGCTGGTCTCTGCCGAGCCGCATGGCAACCCTCCCGGTTTCGACACAACAGCCACGCCTTTGCTTCAGGTGGATGATCTCAAGTGCTGGTTTCCGGTGCACAAAGGACTCTTCAAGCGCGTGGACCACTACGTCAAGGCCGTGGACGGTATCAGCCTGGATATCCGGCCAGGAGAGTCTGTCGGTATCGTGGGCGAAAGCGGTTCAGGGAAATCCACTCTGGGTCGCAGTATCCTGCGTCTGGTGGAAAGCCGTGGTGGCATCACTTTCAAGGGCCACCGCATCGATGGACTGGATAACCAGGCACTGAAGCCCTTCCGACGTGACATTCAGGTGGTCTTTCAAGATCCCTACGGCTCTCTCAGCCCGCGCATGACCGTTCGTGAAATTGTCGGTGAAGGGCTGGAAATTCACCAGATTGGCAGCGCGGAAGAGCGTGTGGCGCGCATCGCCCAGGCTCTGGCCCAGGTTGACCTGAATCCGGAATGGCTCGACCGCTACCCGAATGAATTCTCCGGCGGCCAGCGGCAGCGTATCTGCATCGCCCGTTCACTGGTACTTGAGCCCAAACTGCTGATTCTGGATGAGCCAACGTCTGCTCTGGACCGAACCATCCAGCAACAAGTCATCGAGCTTTTGCAGCGACTCCAGGCAGAGATGGGGCTAAGCTACCTTTTCATCAGCCACGACTTGCGAGTCGTCAGGGCCCTGTGCCACCGTGTGCTGGTGATGCGTGCCGGCGAAGTCGTTGAGTTCGGGTCTGCAGAGGCGCTGTACCGTGCGCCGGAACACCCCTACACGCAGGAATTACTGAGAACGGCCATGCTGGAGAATATCTAGCATGTACCTGTGAAACAGTCACAGGTGCCACATTTAACCCGTCACCGCAGGAGGGCGACATGGGATTGTTGAGTGGAAAAAGGGCTCTGGTCATCGGAATTGCCAGCAAGTTATCCATTGCCAAAGGCATCGCTGATGCCTTCCACCGGGAAGGTGCTGAACTGGCGTTGACCTATCAGAATGACAAGTTGCAGAAGCGGGTAGAAGGATTTGCCGCCGAATATAACAATGCCCTGACCCTGCCCTGTGATGTGGCCAGCGACGTACAGATTCAAGCGCTGTTTGAGCGCTTGGGGGAACACTGGTCCGACGGCTTCGACATTCTGGTTCACGCGGTGGGATTTGCACCGGGAGATCAGCTGGACGGCAATTTCGTGGATGTAACCACCCGCGAAGGTTTCGCCATCGCCCACGACATCAGTTCCTACAGTTTTGTTGCCCTGGCCAAGGGAGCAAGGGAACTGATGCGCGGTCGCAACGGCTCCCTGCTAACGCTGACCTACCTGGGCTCTGAGCGTGCAATCACCAACTACAATGTCATGGGGCTGGCAAAGGCCAGCCTCGAAGCCAACACCCGATACATGGCAGCCAGCCTGGGCCCAGAGGGCACTCGCGTCAACGCCATCAGTGCCGGGCCGATCCGTACGCTCGCCGCCTCGGGCATCAAGAGCTTTCGCAAGATGCTGGCAGAGTCAGCCCGGCAGACTCCCTTGCAGCGAACGGTCACCATCGAAGAAGTCGGCAACGCGGCTACCTTCCTTTGCTCGGACTGGGCCAGCGGAATCACCGGTGAAATACTTTATGTGGATGGCGGTTTTAACATCAGCGGGATGCGCGGTGACGACTCCGAGTAACTGCGTGATAAATGCGTGCCGGAAATCGGCAATGGATCACTGTAACGAAACGTCACAAAGGGTAAGGTCTTGGCTGCTCTGAATGGAAACCTGAGAAAGATGTTCAACCACCGGATTGCCCTGATTGCCCTATTCGCCCTGCTTGCACTGGGAAGTGGCTGCAGCACCGTCAAGCCCTCCATGAAGGCGAGCCCGTCTCTCATGAATGCGCTAGGCATGGCCGAGATTCCACTAAAGGATCTCAAAAAGCAGTATATGACCGAGGACAGTCGCTTCGTTGAAGTCGATGAGCTCGAGATTCACTATCAGGATGTCGGTGAAGGTCCGGTCATTGTCCTGGTGCATGGCATCATGTCATCCCTGCAAACCTGGAATGGCTGGGTAGATGAACTGCGCGGCAGTTACCGGGTCATTTCCCTGGATGTTCCGGGCTACGGATTGACTGGCGCGCCAGCCAATATGGATGAGTTTTCCGAAGAGTACATCTACCAGAAGTTCGAGAAATTTGTTGACTACATTGATCTGGAGAAGTTCTCCATTGCCGGTAACAGCATGGGGGGCTATATAGCGGCCCGCTATGCTGCTGAGCATGCTGATCGTGTGGAACGGCTGATATTACTGAATCCGACGGGTTACCCGCAGGAACACCCCTGGATTTTCCAGTACGCCAATACACCGGTAGTGGCAACCCTGTCCAAGTTTGCGCAGCCGCCTTTTCTGGTCACCATGAATGTAAAGCAGGTTTACGGAGATACCCGCCGCCTCAGCCAGGATAACCACTACCGCTACATACACATGTCACAGCGACCCGGTGCCAAAGCGGTTTACCTGAAAACCCTGCAGATGATGACTGAGAAGGATGAAGACGGTAACCCGATCATCCGGCCAACGCCCTTCGCTGGCATACGCGCCCCGACCTTACTGATGTGGGGTGAGGTTGATGAGTGGACACCCATCGAGTTGGCGGAGCGCTGGAAACAGGATGTGCGCAACCTGAAGTTCATCAGTTACCCCACCGTCGGGCACGTTCCCATGGAAGAAATGCCCTATCAGACCGCCCAGGACGCACTGGCCTTTCTGAGTGACCTGAACCCGAATGGTGGCGCACCCTCTATCAACGAACTCGAAGACCTCCTCCAGGGCGACGACTTCAGTGAAGGCTTCGACACCATGGAAGGCTTTTAAGGACGAGCGCCTAACAGCAGGTTTTGTCTACGCCATCAGGGAAACCGTCGTCGCTGAGCATATCAGCCACGGCGCGTTTCCACTCGGCAATGCTGGTTTCGTCTGACTCGTACAACAATAACCCGGTCATAAAACCGGCTTGTCCCGGCAAACGCTTCTGCCATTTGACTTCCCCCATGAGCACGAAACGTTCTCCGGTTTTTTCCCGGATAACCCCGAGGCGGTGTATCGTTCCACTCTGCATGGCATCCTTGATTTTCACCTGCAATCCATTTGCAGAGACATCCACGGTTTCACTCGCGCACAGTGTGGCTGACAACGCATCGTCTGGCGTTCCCGCCCCCACACCATAAATCTCGACATACAGTGTCTCATTGTGGGGTACCCGCAATTCACTGCGTTGGTTGTTGTCTATGGGATCATTCACAGACATACGAGCCTCCGGTTCTTACCCAGCCTGTTTTCTGTTTTCATGTCAGCTTCCCTCACCGACGACCTATGCCCATTCGACCCATGAAGCGGGCACGCATGGCGGCGCTCTGCCCGTCAGCATCGCCCAACTGCAGCGTACCCTTCATGTACTCCTGGACCGCATCATCCCGGTGCAATTCGGCGACTTTCAGGCCAATCGCATCAGTAAATATCAGTTTACGTGCGGCATTCAGGCGTACGGCCAGTGTAGCAGAGACCGTTTTGTCCTCGCGGACCAGAGTCACCGGATCACCCAGCTTGAGCCCATCGATCACCGACCGAGCCTCCGTGAGTTTTTCCAGCGCCTCACGTTCTGCCTGCTCCATCTGTTCCTGCTGCAGACGAGCCTGAGTCGCTTCGCGCTCTATTCTGGCCTGCTCCTCTGCCTCGAGGCGCGCCTGCTCAATAGCTGCTGCTTCCGCCTCCGCCTTGCGCCTGGCCTCTTCACGCTGCTGTTTTTCAATCTTGAGCTGTTCCCGTTGCTTCAGCCTTTCCAGACGGTCAATGCTGATAAAGGCTTTTGCTGAGGCCTGAAACACACCGTGCAAACGCGTCTGATCATTGAACGCTTCCAGTTTGCCGGCCTCGTGTTCCTCCAGCAGATCTGCCGCGTTGTCGGTACCGGCTTTACGGCCGGCAAAATCGCTCCACAGCACTTTCTTTTGTTGCGGCAGATACACCAGTACTTTGCATAGACGATCAAAGCGCCGGAACCATTGCCCCACGAGCTCCTCTACGGCTTCCGCATCCACCGGCTTGTCACTGATCTCCACCTCCTGGACCAGTAACTCAGGCTGTTCACGCTCCAGATCATCCTCCCGCTTGATGACCTTCATCAGCATCTCTTCCAGGCGATCTATCTGCTGCTGAAGTTCAACCGGAGCGTGAATCAGGGAAAGCAGGTTCCTTGCAATGTCATCGATGAGCCCGACGGCAAAGTTATACAGTCGCTCGAAGTCACGATCATTACGGATCGGTCGGAAAGCAAACACCAGTTTATCTGTCAGTTTGAGGAGTTCGGGCAAGGTGTCACCTTCCACCCCTTTTTCGTTTAGAGCCAGGCGGATAGAATCCAGCCAGGGGCCCTTCAGGAAGCCTGACACCGTTTCTGGTAGCAGTTGCCCCTGAAGACGCCGGTTGAGCTCGTGGGTTGTCAGATACTGGATATAGCGTGCCTTATCCAGCCCCAGTTCGGTCTGAACCAGGCGCTGCTCCAAGGTCTGCCGGCGTTTCCTCTCGCGTTGCCACTCCTGGGTCAATACTTCGAGGGCCTGCTTCTGTTCAGCCGAATTCAGACAGGTGTCATCGTCGAGCAGATGAGTCAGCGCCGAGAGTGCCTTCATGATAAAGGCCGGGGGCTGACCGTTCTTTTCTTCCCACCCCATGAATAGCCGTTCCACCCGAGACAAAAGCTGTGCCATGGGGTGCTCATCATCCAGCACAAATTCCGGCTGGTCCAACAACACCGCTGCAAACACGTAGCGCCGCTGCATGAAGGCTTTGCGCACAAAATCGTCAAGGGGGGAAATGTTGTCCCACTGTTTTGCAGCCCGCTCCATGAACAGGACACAATTCACCAGTGAGCGATCAAGCGCGCCCAGTTTTTCCTGTAGCCGTTTCAGCAGATCCTCTGCATCGCCAGGCCGGCCCCGGCCAACTTCAGCGAGTATGCGCGCAACCTGTTCACGCGGAGTATCCAGGTTTGCCTGTAGAGGGGGCAGGCGCTTCAGCAGCCCCTGGTATTCCGGCAGAGTGACCCGTAAAAGGGCTTCAGAAAGCTGGTCAGGATTAATAGCAGCGGGACTTTCCGCCATGGATTGTTCAGTCATATTCCAATTGTATACAACATACCCAAAAACCGCCTTTAAACATTGCAATTTAACGCAGGTTTAACGAGTATAGGTCGCCTTGCTACGAGTGCGACTGACTAATCAGTAATTCGAGAATCCCATGTCTTCCGAACAAATAGAAAATGTGAACGTTATCAGCCAGCAGGTTCTGATCACACCCGACGAACTCAAACGGGAAATTCCTCTGTCCGACGCAGCCGCCGCTAACGTAATTCGCGGCCGCCAGCAGGTTCAGGACATTCTGGACCGCAAGGACCCGCGCCTGATCGTTGTCATCGGCCCCTGCTCCATCCATGATGTCGAAGCCGCGAAAGATTATGCCAGGCGGCTTAAGGAACTCGCGGAAAAGGTGAAGGACAGTCTCTACATCGTTATGCGGGTGTACTTTGAAAAACCCCGCACCACGATTGGCTGGAAAGGCCTGATCAACGACCCGCACCTGAATGACACCTTCGATATCGAAACCGGACTGAGAATTGGTCGCAAACTGCTGGTCGAACTGAATGAAATGGGCCTGCCAACCGCCACCGAGGCACTCGACCCGATTTCTCCACAGTATCTTCAGGATACTGTTTCCTGGTCCGCCATTGGTGCCCGCACCACCGAGTCACAGACCCACCGCGAAATGAGCAGTGGTCTGTCCATGCCCATCGGCTTCAAGAACGGGACGGACGGCAGTCTGACTGTTGCTGTCAATGCGATGAAATCCGTGGCTCACGGACACTCGTTTCTTGGCATCAACCGTGAAGGCCAAGTGGCCGTGATACGGACCCAGGGCAACCCCTACGGCCACGTGGTCCTGCGTGGTGGCGGTGGCGCGCCGAACTACGATACAGTCCATGTCGCGCTGTGTGAGAAGGATCTGCGTGCGGCCGGCCTGCGCGAAGCCATCATGGTCGATTGCAGCCATGACAACAGTAACAAAGATCCCGCGCTGCAGCCTCTGGTCATGCAGGATGTGGTTCATCAGATCATGGAAGGCAACCAGTCCATTTGTGGTGTCATGATTGAGAGCAACATCAATTGGGGTAACCAGAAGATTCCGGCAGACCTGAGCGAGCTGAAGTACGGGGTTTCCGTTACTGACGCGTGTATCGACTGGGAAACCACCGAGAAGACGCTGACAGAAGCGGCAGAGAAACTCTCCCGGGTTCTCGCAACGCGCTACAGCTGAAAACCGGGGCGGACCCTCAGGGTTCGCCCAGCCAGTTCAGACGCCCCCTCAGTTCCACCACCCGTCCGATGATGATGATGGTTGGACCGGGTATACCACTTTCTTTCACCTTTTCATCGACTTCGGCCAGAGTGCTGGTTAATACCTTCTGATCCGGCATTGTTCCGCGGGAGACAACCGCCACAGGCATGTCGTCCGGCATACCATGCGCACGCAATTCCCGGCTGATATGCGGAAGGCTGATCAGCCCCATATAAAATACCAGCGTTTCATTGGGCTGAACCAGAGCCGACCAGTCAAGGTCAAGACGCTCCTCTTTGAGATGCCCGGTGATAAAGCGCACTGACTGAGCATAGTCACGGTGAGTCAATGGAATCCCTGAGTAAGCTGCACAGCCGGAAGCGGCAGTGATGGCCGGTACCACCTGGAAGGGAATGCCATGATCAGCCAGTGTGTCAATTTCTTCACCACCGCGGCCAAAAATGAAAGGATCGCCGCCCTTCAGACGCAGTACCCGATGGCCGGCAAGTGCTTTTTCTACCAGCAACTGATTAATGGATTGCTGCGGCAAGGCATGATCCGACCGTGCCTTGCCGACATAAATCATTTCTGCATCGCGCCGCACCAGCCCCAGGATTTCAGGCGAAACCAGGCGGTCATAGAGCACCACATCTGCCTGCCGCATTACCCGCAAGGCCTTGAAAGTCAGTAAATCAGGGTCACCTGGGCCAGCGCCAACCAGAAATACCTCCCCGCCCTTCATGGTTTTCTCGGGCGCCGAGAGCAGGTCATCGACCAGTTGCTGGGCTTCCTGGTCCTGCCCGGCATAAACCAGTTCAGCCACACGCCCGTCCAGTGTCCTCTCCCAGAATCGACGGCGCTGGTTGACCTCCTTGAAGGTCAGCTTCACCCGGTCACGAAAACGGCCCGCCAGACTGGCCAGGCGCCCGAGCGCCTGCGGCAGTGAGGACTCCAGCCGGTCCCTGACCAGTCGGGTGAGAACCGGCGCATCGCCGCTGCTGCTTACGGCGACGAGAACCGGCGACCGATCGACCACGGACGGAAACAGCAAGGTACTGATCCCCGGATTCTCGGCCACATTGACGGGTATATTTTCCCGCTGGCACCAATGGGTCAGTTCGCGGGCTTTTTCGACCGGGAGGCCAACGATCACCACCAGCGCCAGTCCTTCCGGCCATTCCCGCAGGGCTTGCTCCGGACGGATTCTGAGCACCCGGGCCCCCGCCTTCTGCAATAACTCCTGCTTGCGGTCCGCCAGGGGCCCCGAGCCCACGACCGCACAGTTGCGGTCGAGGACCCTGAGATTAACTGGCAGGAACTCCCAGCGATTCATACGCGCCTTACCCAATTATTTCCAGACCGGGGAGATAGGGCTTGAGGGCCTCTGGTATGCGGATCTTACCGTCTTCAGTCTGATAATTTTCCATTACCGCAATCAGCGTACGTCCTACTGCCAGACCAGAGCCATTGAGGGTATGCACCAGTTCCGGCTTACCCGTTTCAGGATTACGCCAGCGGGCCTGCATGCGTCGAGCCTGGAAGTCCCGGCAGTTGCTACAGGAGGATATCTCCCGGTAGGTGTTCTGGCCCGGCAACCAGACTTCAATGTCGTAGGTGAGCGCGGCCGAAAAGCCCAGAT
Source organism: Gammaproteobacteria bacterium (assembly GCA_030427465.1). GTDB lineage: Bacteria > Pseudomonadota > Gammaproteobacteria > Pseudomonadales > Oleiphilaceae > JADJWY01. The sequence goes on from JAUIAZ010000058.1 coordinate 9,654, forward strand.
CACCGCCACAGAGCTTCACCGTCCGGTAAGGCAGTTCGAGCCGCTGGAGTACCGTTTCTGCATGCCCGACGAGGGTTTCCAGGGTTTCCTCGGAATCCTGCGGCCTGACGACGTGCACCAGTTCCACCTTCTCAAACTGGTGCTGGCGAATCAGACCTTTCACATCCCGGCCATGACTGCCAGCTTCACTACGAAAACACGGCGTATGCGCAACCCAGCGCTTGGGCAGCTCTTCGGCTGACAGAATCTGCTCACGAACCAGATTGGTCAGCGGCACTTCAGCAGTTGGGATGAGATAGAAATCCCGCTCACCCGGAACCTTGAAGAGATCCACTTCAAACTTGGGCAGCTGGCCTGTCCCCTGCAGGGTCTCAGCCAACACCAGATAGGGCACCATGGTTTCTTCGTAATCGTGTTCTGTGGTGTGAAGATCCAGCATGAACTGCGCCAGTGCGCGGTGCAGACGAGCCAGAGGCCCCCTGAGCGCAGCAAAACGCGCGCCGCTCAGCGCGGCCGCTGCCTGAAAATCCAACTGACCGCTGAGTTCACCCAGTGCAGTGTGATCTTTTACCTCGAAATCGAAAGAGGCCGGCGCTCCCCAACGACGGACTTCTACGTTGTCATCTTCACTCTTCCCTGCCGGAACAGCCTCATCCGGGAGATTCGGGATACCGGCAAGAAAGCTGTCCATCGACTCCTGCAGACTCTCCAACTCCTGTTTGGCGGCATCCAGATCTTCACCCAGTTGGCTGACGGCAGCGAGTACCGGCTGGATATCTTCTCCGGCCGCTTTCAATTTGCCGATTTTCTTTGACTGGCTGTTACGTTCGCTCTGCAGCGTTTCGGTCTTGACCTGCAGAGCCTTGCGTTGCTCTTCAAGCGCGCGGTAGCGTTCCGCATCGAGACTGTAACCTTTCAGGGCCAGGCGTTCTGTTACAGAATCCAGGTCATTACGCAGTAGTTTGGGGTCGAGCATGGGGTGGGAATCTCTTCTCTGTGTCTTGAAGGGGTTAACATTGTCAGCATATTGTCGCACATGGGCCTGACGCGGTCATCCACCTGAAACAGGAAGCTCGCACCCGGGGTAAAGCAGCCGGAGAGTGCCTATGCCAGCTTCAGGGCAGCAGCAACTGTCTGCCGAGATATATGCCAGCCCCGGCCGCCAGAACACAGACGAAAACACTGGCACCCATATACACGAGGGCCTCCATCACCTGACGCCCGGCCAACAGATGCCAGCTTTCCAGGGCGAAGGTCGAGAAGGTAGTGAAAGCCCCCAGAAAGCCAACCATTATCAGACTCTTCATTTCGGCATGACTGTCGAGCCGCTCAACAACCAGTACAAACAGGATGCCCAGCAACAGGCTGCCCAACACGTTGACCGTCATTGTGCCCCAGGGAAACTGAATGCCCAGGCGGGACCCCACCCAGGCGACCACCAGATACCGGCCTACAGCCCCCAGTGCTCCACCGAGCGCGATCAGCAACAGATGAGCCGCTGTCGCACCCGGCATTACTCTGCCACCTGACGAATGACATCAACTCCTTCCGGAACACGGAAATAAAAGTCTTTCTGAGCCAGGTCCGGGTTCTTGACCATATCAGAAAAACGCAGCAGGGTTTTTTGTCCGAGTGAGTCTTCAAGGCTCATGGCGTGCAGAATGCCTCCGGCAAAGTGCAGGGTCAGCGTGACAAACAGACTGTCCGCCGCCTTGGGCGTCAGACGGAAATCCGGGCGTTGCTCACTCCGGGCTGCTGCATCGGCGTAGGCCACGTCATAACTCGCCGCAATCGCCTCCACTTGGCCCGAAAGCAGCAAGGCAGGAGTATTTGCCGCCTGCTCATTGACAGGCTGAACCGTTACTTGCTCCAGATCCGGGTCGTACAGCCACACCTGCTCACCGTCCGAGACCAGAGTCTGGGCCATCGGCGCTTCGGTGACCCAGTAAAAGTAGCCCGGACTCATGGCCTTCAGCTCTCCGGTCACGGACTGCAGCACCTGTCCGCGAGGAGACAGCAGGGTCTGCTCGAAGCGTGCCTGCCAGGATTTCACATCGGACAGTAAGCTACTCAGATGAGCGGTTGCGGAGTCGTTCTCTTGTTCTCCTGCTCTGGCCTCTTCCGCCCATACAGGCATACCGAAGAAAATGCCCATCATTAACAGACTGGCCAAACACTTGTGACCCAGAATATTCCAGCGTTTCATTTGCATTTATGTTCCTAATCCCTGACTGGCGGAGGTGCCAGTACCTCACGGCTGCCATTATGGCCTGCCGGACTGACCACACCGGCAGATTCCATGGCTTCCACCAGCGTCGCCGCCCGGTTATAGCCAATTCTCAGTTTTCTCTGTACGGCAGAAATCGATGCCTTCCGGGATTCGGTGACAAAAGCCACGGCTTCATCGAACAAGGCATCCTGCTCCCCACCCTGATCCGCGGAGGAGGCCGGATCAATGCCAGGGATAAAGTCTGCCTCACCACCATTAAGAATTTCTTCCAGATAATCAGGCTGACCCCGCTGTTTCCAGGCCTCCACCACGCGGTGGACCTCTTCATCATCCACAAAAGCGCCATGAACCCGAACCGGCAGGCCGGTTCCGGGGGGAAGATACAGCATGTCCCCGTGACCCAGAAGCTGTTCAGCTCCTCCCTGATCCAGAATGGTTCTTGAATCAATCTTGGAGGACACCTGGAAGGCAATACGCGTCGGTATATTGGCCTTGATCAGACCGGTAATAACATCCACCGATGGTCGCTGTGTCGCCAGAACCAGATGAATACCTGCCGCCCGGGCTTTCTGCGCGATTCGCGCAATTTTTTCTTCCACTTTCTTGCCGACGATCATCATCATGTCGGCAAACTCGTCCACTATCACCACAATAAACGGTAAGGTTTCCAGTTCGGGCTGGGTTTCGCCTTCCAGCGCCAGCTCATCAGGCCGCCACAAGGGGTCCATGATCGGCTCACCGCGACTCCGGGCATCCTGAACCTTGGTGTTGAAACCGGCGAGATTCCGCACGCCCAGCGCGGCCATCAGTTTATACCGACGCTCCATTTCACCCACACACCAGCGCAGAGCATTGTCTGCTTCCTTCATGTCAGTGACCACCGGGGTCAGCAAATGCGGGATGCCTTCATAGACCGACAATTCCAGCATCTTCGGATCGATCATGATCAGGCGCAGATCCGCAGGGCCGGCCTTGTACAACATGCTCAGGATCATGGCGTTGACACCGACTGACTTACCGGAACCAGTGGTACCAGCCACCAGCAGGTGCGGCATCTTGGCGAGATTGGCTACCACCGAATTACCTGCAATGTCGTAGCCCAGCCCTAGCGTCAGCGGGCTGTGGCTGTCTTCATATTCTGAAGAGGACAGCACCTGTACCAGCCGCACCATTTCACGATTCTCGTTGGGTATTTCGATACCGATGACCGATTTGCCGGGAATCACATCCACCACCCGCACGCTGACAACCGCCAGAGATCGCGCCAGATCCTTCGCCAGTGCATTGATTTTACTGACCTTCACGCCAGGGGCCGGCTGTATTTCAAAACGCGTGATGACCGGACCGGGGTTCACCTCGACCACTTCAGCGTCGACGTTGAACTCAGCCAGCCTCAGTTCCAGCAAGCGCGACAGGCGCTCCAGTTCCTCACGACTGAAACCAGCCTTGCCCTTCTCTTCAGGCGGATCCAGAAGGTCCAGGGAGGGCAAACCATCTTCAAGGACATCAAACAAGGTGCCTTGCTTCTTGCCCTTCTTGGGCCGGCTACCGTTTTCCGACTTTTTCTTGAACGGCTCGATGCGAATGGCCTTGGCCGCCTTCTGAGTAGCACTCTGGACACTGGAAATGACTTCGGCGACAGCACTTTCGCGGGGCGCATCCGCCGTTAAACCAGAATCATTGTCCCAAGGCTCCCGTTCCGCCACCAAAGCCGCTTCACGCGGGGCCGGTAAAGATTTCTTTTCCCGCTGAAGAGAGCGCTTGTTTTCCAGTTCTGGCTCCAGACGAGCCTTTTCCTGCTGCTTTTCCTGTTGTCTTTCCCGACGTTGAGCCTGCCATTGACCCAGTTCACTGGCGGCTTTTTGGCAGCCTTGCCGGGTGGCGGCGGCTACCCGGCGCGACACCACCCCCATTTTTGCCATTAACCAGAGTGTCCGGGCACCCACCCAGTCCATCAGCTTGAGCCAGGACAGGCCTGTAGCCAGGCTAATGCTGGTCAACAGGATGGCCATCGTCAGCAAGGTACCACCGATCAGGTTAAACACCGACTGAAAGCCGTCGGCGATGCCTCTGCCAACCACGCCCCCACTGTCTGGACCGAGTCCGGCGACGGAATACATGCCCATCAACGTGCAACAGGCCAGTATAAACACCACGAATCCGGCCGTGCGAATGGCGATCAGCGGCCAGTTAACCGCATCAACCGGTTCACGATGCCAGAGCAGGCTGAGCCCCCTGGCAGCCAACAGTATTGGCAGCAGATAGGCCACATAACCAAAAAAGAGCATCAGTACGTCGGCTATCCAGGCGCCCACGCGACCCGTCCAGTTCTGCACCGTATTGTGCGTCCCCGTGTTGGTCCAGCCCGGATCTCCGGCGTCATAGGAAAACAGTGCGAGAGCCAGATAACTGGCGATGGTGACCATCAGGATGATGGCCCCTTCCCTCAACCACTGTTTGAGATAAAGACGGGTTTTACTGATTTCTGTAGCAGCAGCCATACTTCCTTTCCACTAAAGCGCGTGCCACGCAATGAGCGACAACTTAACGCTGATTATTGAAAAAGAGTATAGATCATTGATTTCAAATGGTCGACAGCCCCTGAGAGCCAGCCACAAGGTCATGTTTGATATCATCGATATCCTCAAGGCCGACACAGAGACGGATCAGCCCTTCCTGAATATTGGCTTTTTGTTTTTCTGCATCGCTCAGTCGCCCGTGTGTGGTGCTTGCCGGATGCGTGATGGTGGTTTTGACATCCCCCAGGTTCGCGGTAATCGAAAGCCACTGGGTATGGTTAATAAACGACCAGGCCGACTGTCGCCCTCCGGAAAGGACGAACGATACCACACCACCGT
>JAUIAZ010000425.1 GCA_030427465.1 Gammaproteobacteria bacterium
TGGCTCAGCAAAGCCTGCTGAGAGATTTTATCCGGGTCATAGCGTACCTGCAGGGAACGGATACCCGGTGTCATTTCTTCAAGCCCGTGCAAGCCGGCCTTGTTCAGGGCTTCCATCAGCACATGCACGCGAAAGCGCAGACGCAGATCCAGCGCCAGGGGGCCGTATTCCACCAGCAGGTAGCGGTCACCGGCCGGGCGGTAGACCACGGCCGGACGATCTTCCGTTGCCTCCAGGCGTGACAGAACCGCGCCCTGCCGCAGCAGATCCTCAACCAGCGGCAGCGACTGTGGGTCCGGTTGCGCCCGCTCACGGGCCTGTGCCTGAGTCACCGGCTGAAAACGAATGCGATCACCCGGACGCAACTGTCCCAGTTTCCAGCACTCTGCTTCGATGACCGTGGCCGGGCAGACAAAACCGCCGAGCGAAGGTCCGTCCGGCCCCAGGATGACCGGCATATCGCCGGTAAAATCGATGGTGCCCAGTGCATAGGCATTGTCGTGAATGTTGGAGGGGTGCATCCCCGCCTCACCGCCATCGGTACGTGCCCAGTCGGGTTTGGGGCCAATCAGGCGAACGCCCGTGCGGCTGGAGTTGTAGTGCACCTCCCAGTCGGCCGCAAAGAAGCGTTTGATGTCGTCCGGGGTGAAGAAATCCGGCGCGCCGTGGGGGCCATAGATCACAGAAATGGTCCAGTGGCGCTTGGCTGGTGCAGCGTAGGCCAGTGCCGCGTCCAGGGCCCGACCGGCCTGCGGCGTGTTGACCAGCGGCGCGCACAGATGCAGCACATCGCCCGCCTGCAGGCCTCTGCCGGCATGCCCCCCGAACTGGCCCAGAGTGAAGGTCGAACGGGAACCGAGATAAGGCTGGGTATCCAGCCCGCCCTCGATCAGAAAACAGGTACGCATGCCCTCTTCAATCTTGCCCATGCTGAGTGTCTGACCGGCTTCAGCCCGACAGACCGTATTCATGGGTACGGCCACCCCGTCGAGTTCCGCCCGGATGGGCGCGCCGGTAAGAACAAAATGCCGGGAGGTATTGAAGCGCAGGGTCGCGCCCTGCAAGGTCATCTCCAGACCGGCCGCGGTTTCCGGATTACCCAGAAGGTGGTTGCCCTGGCAGAAGGATCGGAAATCAAAGGGCCCGGAGGGTGGCACCCCGACGCTCCAGTAGCCGACCCGACCGGGATAATCCTGCACCGTCGTCAGGGTACCGCCGCTGAGCACGTCGAGACTGGCAACCGGGGCCTGGAAATCATTCAGGCTGCGGGTCACCATGCGCCCCTCGCGGAAGGCTGCACTTTCCAGTACCGCCCCCAGGTAGCGCCGGTTGGTTTCAATGCCTTCGAATACCGAAGCCGCCAGCGCCTGCGCCAGGCGCCTTCGTGCGGCTTCACGGTCCTCGCCCCAGGTGATGTATTTGGCCAGCAGCGGGTCATACAGACCGGATACTTCGAGGCCCGGCTCAATCCAGTGATCAATGCGCAGACCGGAATCAGAAGACTCCGGCAGCTGCACACTCGTCAGGCGTCCGGCACTGGGCTGGAAATTCCGGTTCGGGTCTTCCGCATAAAGCCGCGCCTGAACCGACCAGCCCTGTGGCTGCAGCGACTGCAGCGGCTCAAGGTCGATTGCCTGGCCTGCCCGGTCGGACTGGCTGGCGGCAATGCGAAGCATCCAGTCCACCAGGTCCACCCCATAAACCTGTTCGGTAACACCATGCTCAACCTGCAGGCGGGTGTTCACTTCCAGAAACCAGAACTGCTCACTGTCATCGTCATAGATGAACTCCACGGTTCCGGCATTACGGTAGGCGACCGAGGTCATCAAGCGCACGGCGGTTTCATGCAAGGCGTTGCGAACCGTGTCACTCAGACGCGGGGCCGGACACTCTTCCAGCACTTTCTGGTTGCGTCGCTGCGCCGAGCAGTCACGCTCGCCAATAGCCACAGCCTGGCCCTGCCCGTTACCCAGAATCTGAACTTCCAGATGCCGGGCGCGTTCAATAAAGCGCTCCAGAAATACCCCGTCATTGGCAAAGTGGCTCGCGCCCAGACGCTTCACACTCTGGTAGGCCTGACGCAGGGTCTGGGTATCCCGGCACACCTGCATGCCAATGCCACCGCCACCGGCTGTGCTTTTCAACATTACCGGATAGCCCAATGACTCGGCGGCCCGCACCGCGTCTTCTTCACTTTCCAGCAGATCGGAACCTTTCAGCAGCGGCACACCCGCCTGCTCGGCCAGTTCGCGGGCGCGGTGCTTCAGACCGAAGGCCTGCATCTGCTCCGGCGTCGGGCCGATAAACGCAATGCCTCGGGCTTCACAGGCAGCCACGAATTCCGGGTTCTCACTCAGAAACCCGTAACCGGGATGCACCGCATCCACCTCCGCCTCCTCCATGATCTGCAGCAGTTTGCTGACATTCAGATAGGTGTCTGCGGAAGGGCCAGCGCCCAACGACCAGGCTTCATCGGCAGCCCGCCGGTGACCGGAAAAACGGTCTGCCTCGGAATACACGGCCACAGACTGAATGCCCATGCGGCGCAGCGTTCGGCTGATTCTGACCGCAATGGCACCCCGGTTGGCGATCAGTACTTTATTGAACATGTCACTGTCCTCTGCGGGTCGTCCCGACTTGGGGTCCGTTGCTCCGGGTCGTCCCGGCGGACTGCAGATGATGGGTCTTTCCCTGGCCAATCAGTCCCAGACCAGCACTTCAATCGGTGTGGGATTGTAGGCATTGCAGGGGTTGTTAAGCTGCGGGCAGTTGGAAATCAGCACAATCACATCCATCTGCGCCTGCATCTCCACGTAGATACCCGGCGCAGAAATGCCATCCTCGAAGGTCAGGCCGCCCGCTTCGGTGATCGGCACATTCATGA
>JAUIAZ010000426.1 GCA_030427465.1 Gammaproteobacteria bacterium
CCCATCTGTTCCGCCAGGTCTTCCAGGCGAATGGCCGTCAGGCGTGGTTGCGACAACATTCTCTGCTTGACCAGCTCCTCTATTGGCAGGCGGGTCTTGGCCACCTGCAAAGCATCATTACACAGGGCCAGGGTAGCCTGGTGAGTGGCTGCCTGGGCATAGATGACCGGGTGGCTCAAAGCCGAGGGTTTGAAAATCAGCGCATTGCGCGGCTGCTGAAAGCGCACCGGGCAGCCGAAACGCCTGGCGTATTCTGCGGCATAAGCCGGGGGCGGGAACTCGATATCAACGGCCTGCAGGAGCTTGTCCCTGCCTGTCAGCCAGCGGGCAATGGTGAGCCAGCTCATCAGGATGCAATCAACAACAAACCAGTTGTAAGCGTTATAGGGGCTGATTGAATAGAACTCGGCGATTCCCTGCTCATCCTCGCAATAGAACCGGCTGGTACCCCGCCGGTTCTCGCTGGCCAGGCGTTCAAAGCGAATGCAGAGGAACAGTGCCTGATCCAGTTGGGGGGCGGTCATGACAGCGTAGCCAGGAAAACCGAAGTGGCCGATCTGTATGTTTTCGCCCATATCCAGCCCGAGGGCCGGGTTGTGGCTGGCCTCCAGAAAGGCGTGGCCCAGTTTCATGAACCGGACAATGCTGATGCGGGCCTCCGGCGTACTGAGAAGTTCCCGGGTGATATCAAAGCGCTGCAGAATTCCGTCGACTCCTTCAAGCTGCGGAGGAAGGGTTCTTAGCATCAGTTCAATAAAGCGTACGGAAATGTCACCGAGCTTCACAGGACCTCCCTGATGATAATAAATTGTTCTGTGATGCTATTGTTGACTGCCGGTGTTTTCAACTAACTTTAGGTGCATCCAGTCAACAGTCAGAGGTTATACCGATGTCAGCCACCGCTTCCGCATCCGGAATGTCGCGTTATCCCAATCTTTTGAAGCCACTTGATCTGGGCTTCACGACTCTCAGAAACCGTACTCTGATGGGCTCTATGCACACAGGCCTGGAAGAGTCGCCGGATGGTTTCAATCGCATGGCAGCCTATTTTGCCGAGCGTGCCAGAGGCGGCGTGGGTTTGATTGTGACGGGCGGCATTGCGCCCAACAAGGAAGGGGCGGTTGGTCCTGGTGCATCCAAGATGGATACACCGGAAGAAGCGGACAAGCACAAGGTTGTCACCCAGGCTGTCCATGAGGCCGGCGGCAAAATCTGTATGCAGATCCTGCATGCCGGTCGCTATGCCTATCACCCCAAACTGATTGCCCCTTCAGCCATTCAGGCTCCTATCAATATGTTCAAGCCAAAAGAGCTGAGCACTGAGGAAGTCCATGAGCAGATCGAAGCCTATGCCAACTGTGCGGCACTCGCACAGAGCGCGGGCTACGATGGGGTAGAGGTCATGGGTTCTGAAGGCTACTTCATCAACCAGTTCATTGTTGCGCACACAAACAAGCGGGAAGACGAGTTTGGCGGCAGTTACGAAAACCGCATTCGACTGCCCATCGAGATTGTCAAACGGGTGCGTGAGCGCTGTGGTGAAAACTTCATTATCATCTACCGGCTGAGCATGCTCGATCTCATTGAGGATGGCAGTACCTGGGAAGAGGTCGTGCAGCTGGCCAAGGCCATTGAAGCGGCGGGTGCCACCATCATCAACACCGGGATCGGCTGGCACGAAGCGCGGGTGCCGACCATTGCAACGATGGTGCCGCGGGCAGCCTTCACCAAAGTCACTCACAAACTGAAGGGTGAGGTGAACATTCCGCTGGTAACCACCAACCGCATCAACATGCCGTCTGTCGCCGAGCGTGTGCTGGCTGAAGGGGACGCGGATATGGTTTCCATGGCGCGTCCGTTCCTGGCGGATCCGGATTTCGTGGTGAAGGCCATGGAAGACCGCGAGGAAGAAATCAATACCTGTATCGGTTGTAACCAGGCTTGTCTGGACCACACCTTCAGCATGAAGCTGACCTCGTGCCTTGTAAATCCGCGTGCCTGTCACGAAACCCTGCTCAACTACCTGCCAGCAACGCAGCGCAAGAAAATTGCGGTAGTGGGCGCTGGTCCTGCCGGACTGGCTGCTGCGACTGTGGCTGCAGAGCGTGGGCACACAGTGACCCTGTTTGACGGGGCTTCGGAAATCGGTGGCCAGTTCAATGTGGCCAAGCGCATTCCGGGCAAGGAAGAGTTTTATGAAACGCTGCGCTACTTCGATAACATGTTGAAGAAGTGGGGCGTGGACGTGAAGCTGAACACCCGTGTGAGTGCCCAGGATCTCATCGATGGCGGATTTGATGAAGTGCTGCTGGCCACAGGTGTGACGCCGCGTACCCCTGAGATTGAAGGGATTGATCATCCGAAGGTCCTGGGCTATCTCGATGTGATCCTGCAGCGCAAGGAAGTGGGCAAGAAGGTTGCCGTAGTGGGCGCCGGTGGTATCGGTTTTGATGTTTCGGAATTCCTGGTCCATGTCGGGGAGAGCCCGAGCCTTAACGTGGGTGCGTTCATGAGCGAGTGGGGTGTCGACCTGGGTATGGACCACCGGGGCGGAGTGAAAGGCGTTGAAGCCGAACTGCCGGAAAGCCCGCGGGAAGTTTTCCTGTTGCAGCGCAAGGCCAGCAAGGTTGGCAAAAACCTGGGCAAGACCACCGGGTGGATTCACCGCACCTCTCTCAAGCATCGGGATGTGAAAATGGTCCCGGGCTGTGAATATGTGAAGATCGATGACGCCGGTTTCCATGTCCGCATAAACGGAGAGGACAAAATACTGGATGTAGATAACGTGATTATCTGCGCCGGTCAGGAGCCGCTGCGTGAACTTCAGGAACCCCTGCAGAATGCCGGAGTGTCCGTGCATCTGATTGGCGGTGCTGATGTGGC
>JAUIAZ010000059.1 GCA_030427465.1 Gammaproteobacteria bacterium
CTGTTCGGCCTGCTCAACCTGGAAGCGGGACTGTCTTGAACCGGCAAAATTGGCGCCGCCCAGATAGATGGGCTGGGTCAGGCTCAGGCCAATGACCCCTTCCCGGGTCTCGTCATCCTGCGGGCTGGGGCCATTGAAATCGTTCCAGCCATAGCTGGCTTCCAGGTCCAGTGTCGGGTAGAACGCCGCTTTCTTGGAGTCCATGTTCTCGCGGGCAGCCTTGAGCTGAGCCTGGGCTGCCTTGATGGTCGGATTGTTCTCGAAAGTGATCTGCTCGATTTCCGGCAGAGGGCGCAATGAGTCCGCAGAGAGCTCCGCTTTTTCATCCAGCGGGTGAATGTTCTCGATGAACTTGCCGGTGATTCGTTGCAGGGCTTCCAGGGAAACGTCCAGCTGGCCCTGTGCATTGATGCGGGTAACTTTGCCGGAATCGTAGGTGGCCTTGGTCTCATGGACTTCAGTAATCGCAATCAGGCCAACATCGAAACGCTCTTTGGCCTGTTCCCACTGGCGGCGGAAGGCGTCTTCTGCCTTTCTGGCTGTGCCCAGGTCATCCAGTGCCCGGAGGACCGAAAAGTAAGCATCCGAGGTTCGGAAGATCAGTTCGAGTTCGGCAGCCACCAGATTCTGGTCTGCGCTTTCCACCGTGCTCTGGCTGGAGCGGAAAGCATAATAGTCTTCCATGGCCAGCAAGGGCTGCGACAGGCCCAATTGCAAACCGTTGCGGACGTAGCTATCGTCTGCGAGACGGTCGGCCTCAACATCTACGTGACTGGCGGAGCCGGAGAGGCTGACCTTGGGCATCAGCCCGGCCCGGGTCAACTCCACATTTTCGCCCTGAACATTGCGACTGGCCCTGGCCGCTGCCAGCTCTGAGTCATACTGGAGTGCGTTCTGATAGGCGGATGACAGATCCATCGCGGATACCGGTAGCGCGGCGGTGGACGAGAGTGCCAGCGCCAGGATAATGCGTCTGGCAGATTGACTAGGGGTCATAACAGGGCTCTTGTGTGTTTTTTTGGGAGAAAACATAGTAGTGAAAAGCAACGATGGACACAACGCAGGAAAGGCCTGGCTGAAGCCCTTGCCTGACACGCCCGGGCAGGTGGAGGTCAGGCCCCCGCAGGCACTGCACAAGGGCTTCTTCGCAGTGGACCGGGTGGAACTCCGGCATGAGCTGTTCAGAGGCGGCTGGAGTCCCTGGATGACTCGCGAACTGTTTGTTCGCGGAGATGCCGTCTGCGTGTTGCCTTATGACCCCTGGCGAGATGCGGTGGTTCTGGGTGAGCAGTTCCGCATCGGAGCGCTGGGGCGGGACCACTCTCCCTGGCTGCTGGAAATCGTTGCTGGCATGCAGGAAGACGGGGAGGACCCGGAGCAGGTCGCGGTGCGGGAGGCGGGGGAAGAGGCTGGCCTGGAAATTCTTTCACTACGCGAAATCTGCCGGTACCACCCGTCACCTGGCGGTAGCACTGAGTTTATCTACCTTTATCTCGGGATTGTCCACGCGCCGGGGTCGGGTGGAATATACGGACTGGATGAAGAGGCAGAGGATATCCGCACCCATGTGATGCCCAGAGCCGGGCTGGAGCAGGCCTTTGAACAGGGGCAGGTCGTGAATGCGGCTACCATAATCGCACTCCAATGGCTACGGCTGCATGCAGAGGCACTGCGCTCAGAATGGTGCAGGACATCACCATGAGAAAAGTGGCGTATACCCCGGACATTCAGGCATTTGGCCTGATCTGTGAGGCCAACTACCGTCGGGTGCAAAGCCTCTTTCCCCTGAGGAAAGCCAGTGAAACCGCGCGGGTGGCCCTGTTTCAGGGTGAGCTGGAAATGGGCCAGGTACAGGTTACAGTCCTGGGGGAGAGCCGCTATACAGAAGACCTTTTGCTACAGCAGGTCCTCGCCAAGGGGCCCTGGCTGAACGACCCACACTTGCAGGTGCGGCTCTATCATGATGCATCCATGGCTGAAGTGGTCGGTATGCCACGGCAGCACCGGGTGGAAGCTGTGAACCCTTACCCGAACCGTAAAATGCACCTGCCCGATGAAAAGCTGCAGCTGAACCGCTTTCTTTCCGAGTGGCTGCAGTATTGTCTGCGCCATCGCCGGAAGCCCGCCTAGCCACTGTTTGCTTCTTTTTTGTGACCCGGAAACTGGAAAACATACCGCTTGTGCGTATAGTTACAGCATGAATGCAAACAGGGAAGAGCGCCGAGACAATCGGTTCCAGACAGCGCGTGAACAAGCCACATCCAGATAGTATCAGCGTATTGCAGATTACCGACTGCCACCTGAGGGCCGAGGCAGACGGCGTGCTGTTGGGCATGAACACCCGTGAAAGCTTTGAGCGCGTACTCGCCATGGCCCTGTGTGAGTGCCCCGGCCCGGATCTGGTACTGATGAGCGGAGATCTGGCCCAGGACGGATCAGCAGAGGCCTATCAGTACCTGCAAGAGGCGTTGAAAGTATTCAGTTGCCCGGTTGTCTGGTTCCCGGGAAACCATGACGACCTTCAGACCATGAAAGCTGTCATTGATGGGGGGGCGGAGCTGACTGGCGACCTGGTCACCGGAACGTGGCAGTGGATCTTTCTGGATTCCAGTTCTCCTGGTCACGTACATGGCCGGCTCGGCGAGGCCGAGATGAAAAGGGTGGAGGCAGTTCTGGATGCCAACGTGCAGCCGAATGTAGCGATTGCACTGCATCATCATCCGGTCAGTCTCGGTTCGGGCTGGCTGGATGAGATTGGTCTGAAAGATTATCGTGAACTGCTGGCCCTCGTTGCCCGCTATCCTGAGGTCAGGCTTTTGCTCTGGGGGCACGTGCACCAGGAGTATGACGACACGCAGGATAAAGTCCGCTTGCTGTCGACGCCGTCTACCTGCATCCAGTTCAAACCCGGTTCTGCAGACTTTGCGGTGGATACAGAAGCCCCGGGTTTTCGTCATCTCTGGATGTTACCTGACGGCAGGGTGCAGACCGAAGTCTTTCGGATCGATCCCAAGGGGCTCGAAATCGATATGGACAGTAAAGGCTATTAGTGAATAGCCCGGAACAGCGCGCTTTCCTTTATCTCCACGGTTTCAGGAGTTCCTCCGCTTCCGCGAAGGTTGGTATATTCCGCCGCTGGCTGGCCCAATGCCACCCCGACCTGCACCTCGAGGCACCTGACCTTCCGCCTGAGCCACTTGCGGTGACTGAGACCATCCGCTCTGCCCTGGAGCGTTTGGGAACAGGGTGTCTGGGAGTTGTCGGCAGTTCCCTTGGCGGTTACTATGCCTGCTGGTCGGCGGTTGAGTATGCAATGCCTGCGGTGCTGATCAATCCGGCTCTGGCCCCCTATGATCTGTTTGAAGCGTATCTCGGAGAGCACACCAATCTGTACACGGGTGAGCGCTTTACCTTGAAACGCGAATATCTGGGCCATCTGCGTGAGATTGACCGGGTCTCGCAGTTGCGCCCTCATCAGGCCCTGCTGCTGACCCAGACGGCAGACGAAACCCTTGAAGCCCGGGACGCCTGGCGTCGTCTTCCGGCAGGCCCCTGCTGGATCACCGGGGGCGGCTCACATGCTTTCGACCGTTTTGACCGGGTCTTGCCGGCCATTGTCGCGTTTCTGAAGCCAAAAGGGTCCTTTAACCATGAGTCTGAAAACCCCTCTGTATGACTGCCACTTGCAAGCCGGAGCCAAAATGGTGCCCTTTGCCGGCTGGCAAATGCCGATTCACTACGGTTCCCAGATGGAAGAGCACCATGTAGTCCGGCAGTCAGCCGGGCTCTTCGATGTTTCCCATATGACAGTGGTCGATATTTCCGGGGCAGCAGCGCGTGATTTTCTGCGATACCTGCTCGCCAACGATGTGGCCAAGCTGGACAAGCGTGATGGCAAAGCCCTGTACTCCGGAATGCTCAATGAGCAGGGTGGCGTGATTGATGATCTGATCGTCTACCGTCTGGAAGGTGACTATCGCCTGGTCGTGAACAGTGCCACGCGGGAGAAAGACCTGCAGTGGATCCGTGGGTGGGCTGAGGACTTTGGCGTCTGTGTAAAGGAGCGACCTGAGCTGGCCATGCTGGCTGTTCAGGGGCCCAAGGTTCTGGATTGTCTGAACACGGTTTCCGCCGATCTGGCGACACAACTGGAATCTCTCCCGGTGTTCTGCAGCATGCAGATTGAGGACATGATGTGGTGCCGGACCGGGTACACGGGCGAAGATGGTTTCGAAGTGATTCTGCCGGGAGAGCAGGCGGTGCAACTGTGGGCGAAGCTGCTGGATGCCGGTGTACGGCCCTGTGGACTCGGCGCACGGGACACACTGCGCCTGGAGGCGGGTATGAACCTGTACGGCAGTGACATGGATGAGAGCGTCAATCCCTTTTCCTGTGGCATGGGCTGGACAGTCGATCTGAGTGGAGATCGTGACTTTGTGGGGCGCGCCGCCGTGCTTGAAAAATCAACTCACCCCGGTGAAATCCAGGTCGGACTGGTGCTCCGGGAGCGCGGTGTCCTGCGTGGACACCAGAAAGTGCTCAGCGAGGCGGGTGAGGGCGAAATAACCAGTGGCAGTTTCTCCCCGACTTTGGGTTTTTCCATTGCACTTGCCCGCGTACCCGATACAATCGGTACCCAGGCAAGCGTTGAAATCCGAGGCAAGCAACTTCCCGTTACTGTGGTTAAACCTCCCTTCGTACGTAAGGGCAAGTCGCTGGTCATCTGATCAGTGGCACCGCGGTACGCCAATCACATCTATCTAATACAAGAGGAGTCGGGCCATGAGTCAGGTCCCCAAAGAGCTTAAATATCTGGCATCTCACGAATGGGCGAGGCTGGAAGAAGACGGCACTGTGACCGTTGGCATCACCGATCATGCCCAGGACATGCTGGGCGATGTCGTGTTTGTTGAACTTCCGGATCTGGATGCCGAAATCTCAGCCGGTGACGAAGCTGGTGTAGTTGAATCCGTCAAGGCGGCTTCGGATATCTATACGCCGGTATCCGGCGTTGTGGTTGCCATCAATGAGGAGCTGCAGGATACCCCGGAGCTGGTAAACAGCGACCCCTACCACGATGGCTGGTTCTTCCGTGTGAAACCAAGCGATACCACCGAACTGGAACAGATGCTGGATGCCGATGCCTACACGGAAGCCTGCGAAGAAGACGATCACTGATCCGTTCGAAGCCCATCTGAATTTGTCTGGTAAGAGCCATGTCCTTTATTCCGCATACTCCTGAAGATGTCCGGCAGATGCTGGGCGAACTGGATATCCAGTCGATAGACGCCCTGTTTGATGAAGTGCCACCCGAGCTGCTGGTCAGGGATTTGCCGGGGCTGGCTCCGGCCATGAATGAAATGGAAATGCTTCAGCACATGGGCGACCGGGCTGCTGCCAACTTCAATGGTCTTTGCTTTATGGGCGCCGGAGCTTACGAGCACCACATCCCTTCCGCCGTGTGGGACATTGCTGCCCGCGGTGAGTTCATGACGGCCTATACCCCATACCAGGCGGAAGCCAGTCAGGGCACCCTGCAACTGGTCTATGAGTATCAGTCCATGATGACGGCGCTGATGGGGATGGATGTTTCCAATGCCTCACTTTATGACGGCGCCTCAGCACTGGCCGAAGCGGTGTTGATGGCAGTCCGCGGAAACCGCAAGGATAAAACCCGTCGCATTCTGGTTGCGGGAACACTGAATCCCCGGTACCTGCGAGCTACCCGGGCCATCGTCGAGCCGCAGGGCATCACACTGGAGACCCTTCCCGCCTCAGACAGCCTGTGCCTGGCGAATATCAGCAAGTATGAGAAACAGGCCAGCGAAGGCTTTTGTGCACTTGTGATTCCGATGCCCAATTTCTTTGGGCAGATCGAAGACGTGCACGGACTCACTGACTGGGCCCACCGTCATCAGGCCCTGGTGATCGGCGTGGTCAACCCGGTGGCCGTGAATTTGCTCGTGCCTCCCGGTCAATGGGGCCAGACAGGTGCCGATATCGCTGTGGGTGATGGTCAGCCGCTCGGGCTGCCCCTGGCTTCAGGTGGGCCTTATTTTGGCTTTATGTGCTGCCGGCAGGCGCTGGTCAGGCAGATGCCGGGCCGTCTGATCGGGAAAACCGTCGACAGCGAAGGCCGGGAAGGATACGCTCTGACCCTGCAGGCGCGTGAGCAGCATATTCGCCGGGCCAAGGCGACTTCCAACATCTGTACCAATCAGGGGCTGGCGGTTACCGCTGCCACCATTCATATGGCCCTGATGGGCGCCTCGGGCCTGCAGTCAGTAGCGCAAAGCTGTTTTGCCGGTGCGCATCAGCTGAGCCAGCAACTCGAATCCTTGCCGGATGTGGAGCGGTTGGGCGGGGCAGCCTATTTCCATGAGTTCGTCATCCGTCTGCCGGTCGCTCCGGAGAAGGTCATTGATGAGATGGTTAGCCGCGGTATCTTGCCGGGTTATGATCTTGGCGAGTTCTTCCCTGATCTCGGTAATGCCTTGTTGGTTTGTGTCACAGAAATGCGAAGTCCGGCGGATATTGCACAATATGTCACTGCCCTGTCAGAAACCCTGAAAAATCTGGAAGGTGCCCAGTCATGCTGATTTTTGAAAACGGCGCCACTGGGCGCTCGGCCGCCGCACAGACGGCATCCTCTACCCAGGTGGACACCCACTCGATACCGGACGCGCTGTTGCGGAAGCAGCCACCAGCTCTGGCCGAAGTCTCGGAGTTGCAGGTGGTCCGCCACTATACCCGTCTGAGTCGCAAGAACTTTTCCATTGATACGCATTTCTACCCGCTCGGCTCCTGTACCATGAAGTACAACCCGAGGGGGGCGCATAAAGCGGCCAGTCTGCCGGGCTTTGCAGGACTTCACCCCCTGACCCCAGCCAGGCACAGTCAGGGCTTTCTTGCCTGCCTCTTTGATCTGCAGGAAATTCTTCGGGAAGTTACCGGAATGGCGGCAGTCAGTCTGGCGCCCATGGCAGGAGCCCAGGGCGAGTTTGCTGGCATTGCCATGATCCGTGCTTACCATCTGGCCAGAAACGACCTGGAGAGAAATGAAATTATCGTACCGACGGCGGCGCACGGAACCAATCCCGCGACGGCGACCATGTGTGGCTACAAGGTGCGGGAAATCCCTGTGCTGGCAGATGGTGATGTGGACGTGGAAGCGCTGCGTGAGGCAGTCGGCCCGAAAACAGCCGGTCTGATGCTGACGAACCCGTCTACCTGTGGTGTGTTCGAGCGGAAGATTCTGGAAATTGCCCGGATCGTGCATGAGGCCGGTGGCCTGCTCTATTACGACGGAGCCAACCTGAACGCGATTCTTGGCAAGGTGCGGCCTGGTGACATGGGGTTCGATGTCATGCACATGAACCTTCACAAAACGTTCGCGACGCCCCATGGCGGCGGAGGACCTGGCTCCGGGCCGGTCGCGGTCAATGAACGGCTGGCTCCCTATCTGCCAACACCGCTGGTAAAAAAGACTGAAGCAGGCTATGCGTGGGTGACCGAGCAGGAACTGCCTGGCTCTATCGGTCCGATGTCCGCTTTCGCCGGCAATGCCGGAATCATGCTACGCGCCTATGCCTATGCGCTGATGCTGGGGCGTGAGGGCATGCCTCGGGTGGCAGAGTTTGCCACGCTGAATGCCAACTATCTGGCCAAGCGATTGGTGGATGCCGGTTACCGGCTGGCTTACCCCGAACGCCGCGCTTCGCATGAGTTTATTGTTACGCTGAGTCGGGAAGCGAAAGAGTGGGGTACTACGGCAATGGACTTTGCCAAGCGCCTGCTGGATTTCGGTTATCACGCACCAACCACCTATTTCCCGCTGCTGGTGCCTGAGTGCTTCCTGATCGAGCCAACAGAAACGGAAACCCGGGAAGAGCTTGACGGATTTATTGAGGCCATGGCTCGCATCCGTGAAGAGGCTGCCGAAAAGCCGGATTGGGTGAAATCAGCGCCCTATACCATGCCAGTCAGTCGCCTGGATGACGTCAAGGCGGCAAGAGAGTTGGATCTGCGTTATCAGAAGTGAGGCTCAGGCCTCACTTTTTGTCTGCACATTGATGCCCATCTCGAAGAAGGCTTCACGCATGTCTTCGATGTCATAGTTGGTAAGCCCCATATACTCCAGCACGGACTTCTTGATGCGTTCCCACTCGAAGTCCTGTTCCTGTTCTCCGAAGATCACATAATTGCCGCACAGATGCTCGGACAGCTTGAGTATGGAGAGCAAGGTTTTCTTGTGAGCGGTCGAGGGGTGGGTGGCCTGGAAGGATCGTTCAATATGGTGATGGTCAGATATGGCCTCGCAGATATGTAGCGGCAGATTCCAGGACTTTGCGGTAAAGTAACCTACGACACTGTGGTTGGTATTGTATTTCTCGTTTTCGGTCTCTGTAATCAGCCGATCGGGACTGGCATAGGCGGCTTTGAGTGTATCCAGATACCCGTTGAAGCGTTGCATCATCAGCGGGATGCCACAGTTGTGAAAAAGCCCGAGTGTAAACGCTTCGTCGGGTGCCGGGCAGCCAATACGCTTGGCTACATTGAAGGCAATCTGACTGATGTCATTGGCGGTATCCCAGAATCCGGTCAGTTCGACAATGGTTTCATCGCTCATTTCCCCCTTGATTGACAGCCCGTTCACAATGTTGACCACACTGTTGAGGCCCAGCAGCGAAACCGCCTGACTGATTGAAGTGATCTTGTTACTCAGACCCACCACCGGCGAGTTTACGAACTTCAGGATAGTGCCTGCCAACCCGACATCCTGACTGACGAACTCCGCGATGCGGTTGAGGTCAGGGTTTGGCAGAAACTGTTCCATCTGCAGGTCCACCAGAATCTGGGGTTGAGGGGGAATCTTGATGCCCTGCAATATGTGTCGTATCTGATCTTCGGTGAGATCCATGGACATGTGAAGGTTGCCTCCTGCCAGCCTTGCTGTCGAACACTGTTTTCAGTGTAGCCGAAACGGCTGCCGTTGAGCTCAGCGAAGACTGATAATTTGCCACTTTTTTGTTTCTGCTTCTCGTCTGAGCGAGTCGTCGGGGTCAACCGCGATGGGGCGCCCCACGGCTCTCAGCAGCGGAATGTCATTGTGGCTGTCGCTGTAGAAGCAGGCGTCAGACAGCGCATGGATCTTTCCCTCCAGCCAAAGCTGCAAGCGTTCGATTTTTCCAGCCTGAAAACTGGGCGTTCCGACTATCCGGCCAGTGAAGCGGCCATCGTGAATTTCCGGTTCCGTAGCAATAAGGTCATCAATGCCCAGGCGATGGGCGATGGGCTGGGTGACAAAGCGGTTGGTGGCCGTGATGATCAGCAGCTCATCTCCGGCTTCCCGGTGTTCCTCTATCAGTGCTTTGGCTTTAGGCAGCATCATGGGCTCTATGCGTTCCTGCATGAACTCCCGGTGCCACTGGTCCAGGGTGGTCATGGGTAGTTTGGATAAAGGTTCCAGGACGAACTCCTGATAGGCGCGGATATCCAGTGTGCCATTCAGATACTCCTGATAAAACCGGTCGTTGGCCTTCCCGAAAGCTTCGGCATCGACATGTCCTTTCTCAACAAGAAAATCACCCCAGGCATGATCACTGTCTCCGGCAATCAGGGTGTTGTCCAGATCAAATATGGCCAGACTCACGTGCTGTTACTCCTTCCGCTAACTTCTGATGGCGCATTGTAACCGGTTTGTCAGTTCAGGTTTAATGTGGAAAAATGCAGAATAAGAATTTGCCTCCTTGAGGGGAGAAAAAAGTTGATAGATTCAGAGGGTTACCGGCCAAATGTCGGAATCATCATAACCAATGATGAAGGGAAGCTGTTCTGGGCCAGGCGAATAGGTCAGGACTCCTGGCAGTTTCCACAGGGAGGCATCAAGCGGGACGAGTCTCCTGAGGATGCCTTGTACCGGGAGTTGCATGAGGAAGTCGGCCTGCAGCCAGACAGTGTGAAAATTCTGGCCCTAACGAAGGGTTGGCTCAGGTACCGGCTGCCGAAGAAAATGATCCGCCAGGATGCCCACCCGGTTTGCGTAGGCCAGAAACAGAAGTGGTTTTTGCTGAAGTTTCTCGGGGATGAGCAAAGCATCTGCACCACTCGCAGTGAGAGCCCTGAATTTGATGGCTGGCAGTGGGTGAGTTACTGGTATCCGCTAGGGCAGGTCGTTTCATTTAAAAGAGAAGTCTATCGGCGTGCGATGAAAGAGTTTGCGCCGATGGTCTTCCGGCGGGACCGCTAGAAAGTGGAAATGCTGGGCCTGCTCCGCCGTATCGTTCAGGAGGTGAATTCTGCCAGTCACCTGGATGCGGCGCTGCGGGTGATCGTTTCCCGGGTTCGTGAGGCCATGTCGACAGAAGTCTGCTCGGTCTATTTGCTGGACCCGGATACCAACCGCTACCTGCTGATGGCCACAGAGGGGTTGAACCAGGAAAGTATCGGTCGGGTTTCCCTGAATCACTCAGAGGGACTCGTCGGACTGGTCGGTGTACGTGAAGAGCCTCTCAACCTGGAGGACGCACCTACGCATCCACATTTCCGCTTCTTTCCTGAAACCGGTGAAGACAAGTTTCGCGCCTTCCTCGGGGTTCCCATCATTCACCACCGCAAACTCCTTGGCGTTCTGGTTATTCAGCAGCAGGCCAGACGCCTCTTTGATGAAAGAGAAGAGGCCTTTCTGGTCACTGTATCGGCACAGCTGGCCGCAGTCATCGCCCACAGCGAAGCCAGCGGCATTGTGTCCGGTCTGAGCTTTGCCGGGCAGCAGGCGCGGGATGTCTGCTTTAAGGGGGCCGCCGGTGCCAACGGCGTCGCCATCGGCGAGGCACTGGTTTTGTTTCCCCCGGCAGACCTGAACGCGGTGCCGGATAAAATCATAGAGAACACTGTGGCCGAGCAGCAGGCTTTCGATGCCGCGATTGCCGCAGTGCGTCAGGATATTCGCCAGGTAGGTGAAAAACTCTCCGGTCAGCTGCGCCCGGAAGAGCGCGCCCTGTTTGATGTCTATCTGGGAATGCTGGATGATGCCGCGATTCCCGGGGAGGTAAAGGCGAAAATTGCGGCCGGGCAGTGGGCTCAGGGGGCATTGCGCCAGGTCATACTGGAGTATGTCGGCCATTTTGAATCGATTTCAGACAGCTATCTGAGTGAGCGGGCTGTCGATATCCGTGATCTGGGGCAGCGGGTTCTGGCCTATCTTCAGCAGCATGCTTCCCAGGTTCCCCGGGAGTTCCCTGAGCGTACGATCCTGGTAAGTGATGAACTGACGCCGGCAATGCTCGGTGCTGTGCCTCGGGACCGCCTGGTTGCGCTGGTTTCGGTCAGGGGGTCCAGTAACTCGCACGTTGCCATTCTTGCTCGCGCCATGAATCTGCCCTGTGTGATGGGAGCTATCGAGCTGCCTGCCGCACGCCTGGATGGTATGGAGTTGATTGTTGATGGCTATAATGGCGATGTTTTCAGTCACCCCTCTGCTGATCTTAAAGGTTATTACGATCACATCATTGATGAAGAGAGGCAGGTTTCCACTGACCTGGAGAAACTCCGCGACCTGCCTTGTGTGACGCTGGATGGGTTCTCCATCAGTCTGTGGGTGAACACCGGCTTGATGACTGACGTGATGCGGTCCCTGTCCCATGGTGCCGAGGGCGTCGGCCTCTACCGGACGGAAGTGCCTTTCATGATCAATGACCGCTTCCCCAGTGAACTGGAACAGCGGGATTGCTACCGTGAACAACTGGAAGCCTTCGCACCCAATCCCGTAACGATGCGAACCCTC
This sequence comes from Gammaproteobacteria bacterium, assembly GCA_030427465.1. Classification (GTDB taxonomy): domain Bacteria; phylum Pseudomonadota; class Gammaproteobacteria; order Pseudomonadales; family Oleiphilaceae; genus JADJWY01. The sequence continues at coordinate 11,786 of JAUIAZ010000059.1, forward strand.
GATATCGGGGGGGATAAAAAGCTGACCTATTTCCCCATTCATGAGGAAAATCCCTTTCTGGGCTGGCGGGGAATCCGCATAACCCTTGATCATCCGGAAATATTTCTTGTACAGGTTCGCGCAATGCTCAAGGCAAGCGAGGGGCTGAACAACCTGAGTATCCTCTTGCCGATGGTCTCGAACGTAACCGAAGTTGAAGAGGCTCTGCGGCTCATCAACCGGGTTTACTGGGAGGTTCGGGAAGAGGGAATAGACGTCGTAATGCCACCGGTCGGTGTCATGGTGGAGGTTCCGAGTGCCGTCTTCCAGGTCAAGGAAATTGCTGAACTGGTGGATTTTGTGTCAGTGGGCAGCAACGATCTGACCCAGTATCTGCTGGCGGTTGATCGCAATAACCCGCGTGTGGCAAACCTCTATCATGCTTTGCATCCGGCTGTGCTGCAGGCCTTGTACAAGATCAGCCTGGATGCGAAAGCCGTGGGCAAGCCTCTGAGTATCTGCGGAGAGCTGGCGGGTGACCCGGGTGGAGCGATCCTGCTCGCTGCAATGGGCTATCACACCCTGTCCATGAATGCTGCTAACCTGCCGCGGGTGAAGTCTGTATTGCGTTCCATCACGCTGCGATGGGCGGAAGACGTACTCCGACGCTGCCTGGCGACCGACACCCCGGAAGTGGTGCGAAGTATTCTGGAGCTTTCGCTGAAAGAGGCCGGGTTTGAGTTCTTTACCCGTCCAACCGGGCAGGCCAGTTCCAGCGCCTGAGCTTTTCCCTGAACTTTAGTATGTTCATTCTAAAACCCTTTGGTAGCTTGGAAATTACTGTTGAAAGGCGCTAACCGCCTTTCACTCGCAGACTGCGCAGATGCCACTGAAATGCCTATACTGGATTAAGGGCGTTGGTAGAGGTTGAAAATGAATAACACCCAGACTAAAGAGAAAAAGATCGCACTGGTGCTTGGTGGTGGTGGTGCTTTGGGCGGTATTTATCAGATCGGTGCGCTGCGAGCATTGGATGAAGCGCTTGAAGGGCTGGACTTCAATGACCTGTATGCTTATGTCGGTGTGAGTGCCGGGTCTTTCGTGGCTGCCAATCTGGCTAACCAGATGACTACGGCTCAGATGTGCCGTATTTTTGTGAAGCATGAAGCGGATGTGCACCCGTTTCACCCTGAAGTTTTCTATCGACCGGCTACTCGGGAATATTTGCGCCGGGCACTGGCAGTTCCGGGACTGATCGCCGAGGCGTGCTCCCGGCTGATTGATAACCCGAAAGATCAGAGTCTGCTGGATGCCATGACAATCCTCTCGCAGGTTGTTCCCGCCGGCCTCTTTGATAACCAGGGACTTCAGGACTATCTCGAGCGTTCCTATAACCTGCTTGGCAGAACCAATGATTTCCGTCAGCTCAGCCGGCGTCTGTACCTGATAGCGGCAGACCTGGAAAGCAGCGACGCCGTGCGCTTCGGTGCGCCCGGATACGATCATGTGCCCATTTCCAAGGCGGTTCAGGCCAGCGTCGCGACTCCCGGTGTTTATCTGCCCGTGGAAATCGATGGTCGTCACTATGTCGACGGTACTTTACGAAAAGGTATGCACGCCTCGGTAGCCCTCGAAGAAGGGGCTGATCTGGTTCTGGGTATCAACCCGGTGGTGCCGATCGATGTCGATGCGGCGGTGGCCTCCGGTACGATGAACCGGGGGGCTCTGATGAACCGGGGTATGCCTAACATACTCAGCCAGACCTATCGCACGATGGTTTACTCCCGCATGCGGGCGGGGATGGCAATGTACGAACGGGAATATCCGGGGTCTGAAATCGTGATGTTCGAACCGGTACGCAATGATGCCAAGATCTTTTTCTCAAGTGTATTCAGCTTCCAATCCCGCCGGATTGTTTGTGAGCACGCTTATCAGATGACGCGTCAGGACCTTCTGAACCGTTTTGATGTGTTATCAGACAAGCTGGCCCCATTTGGTGTGCGTCTGAAGCGAGATGTACTCGAGGATGAACAGAGAACCATCAGTACGGGGCTTTATGGCGAAATGCTCCCTCTTTACGTAGCCCGGGAGCAGGAAAAAGAGCAGAGCAAGTATCTCAATCGCATTGGAGAGCAGCTCGATAATGTGGCGGACTTTTTCCAGCACGCCAAGAAAATGATTTAGTTTTACCCCTTCGTCCGATCATCCCCCTCCTTCAACCCCAACTTGGACGAAGGGCTTTTTATTCAGGGGAGTAGCCTTCAACAGGCTACCCGCCCAGACAGGTGGTATGGGATACCGTGAATCAGAGTATGTAGCGGCTCAGATCCTCGTCTGCAGACAATGCGCCCAATGTTTCATCAACATAGTCGGCGCTCACCAAGAAGTCGCCGGTAATACTGTCACCGCAGGAAAAACTGGCCTCTTCCAGCAGCTTCTCCATGACGGTATGTAGCCGCCGCGCACCGATATTTTCAGTTTTTTCATTCACCTGCCAGGCTATTTCAGCCACTCGTTGAATGGCTTCCTGGGTAAAGCTCAGGTTCACACCTTCCGTTTTCAGCAGGGCAATGTACTGCTCCGTCAGAGAGGCATTCGGTTCAGTCAGGATGCGCTTGAAGTCTTCGGGAGACAGAGCCTCCAGCTCCACCCTGATGGGCAGGCGCCCTTGCAGTTCAGGGATCAGGTCACTGGGGCGAGACAAGTGAAAGGCGCCCGAGGCAATAAAGAGGATGTGGTCTGTTTTGACCATGCCGAACTTGGTATTGACCGTGCAGCCTTCTATCAGGGGTAGCAGGTCTCTCTGCACGCCTTCACGAGACACGTCGGTAGACTGCTTTTCGCCCCTTCGGGCGACCTTGTCGATTTCATCGACAAAGACAATGCCATTCTGTTCTACCGCCTGGATGGCTTTGCTTTTTAGCTCATCTTCGTT
>JAUIAZ010000427.1 GCA_030427465.1 Gammaproteobacteria bacterium
GAAGGCCTGATAGATGGCAATGGCTGCCAGGGTAAATGGCACTATCAGAAACAGCAGTTGCGTGATGCCGCCAAAGGCATTGGCCAGGGCTATGCCGTACTCCTGTTTCCGGTGTGAGGTCCAGAGTATGACGTACTCACTCATGCCGGCGAATGCAGAGAGAATCACGGCAGCCAGAATTTCGTTGATATTGAGTTGCCCGATGGCCAGCTCTGCGAAGGTAGCAACACTTTCGCCCCCCATGAAAGCACCGAGTATGCCCAAGGCCAGCAGAAACAGGATCATGGGCAGAGAGCTCCTTTCCACATGCTGATACACCAGATTCAGCCGGTGCTGCTTTTCGCTTTCGGTCAGCGCCAGTGCGGCGTGAACATCCTCCTCTTCCTGGCCCGAGTCCCGGATGATCTTGTACAGGTAAACCCCAAAGATCAGCAGCAGCAAGGCACTGATCACCGCCATGTCGATCGGGGCGAAAGCATGTTTGGAGTGACCGTTTGAGCTGAACACAATCATGATCAGCCCGAGGATAAAGCCCAGAGCACCACCGGCGATGAGAACCTGGGTGCCAGCGTCCGTGATCGGTTTGGGCATCAGGAATTTGCCACTCTGGTCGCGTGGCAGAAAATAGGAATAGATACTGAATACCAGGGCATTGTTGTAGATTGTCACCATCGCGATGACAAACGCGGTTAACGGACTCACCGGTATCACAAAGGCAATGACGACCAGCTCTGGCAGGGTCGCCAGCATTTCAGCAACCGTTCCGGCCACATAATGGCTCCAGCCCATGCGGGCCGCAAATCGCTCGGTAGCACTGACCAGAACCTGACAGGAAACCTGCAGAATGAGCAGCCCTACAACGAGTGACAAAAAGGCGGTCAGCAACGGGGGAAGGACGATGCCCGCAGTCTCAGCTGCGAACAAAAGCAACCAGAGGAAATATGCGAACACCATGCGCCTGACCCAGGGTGGGCCGCCATTTGCTAGCAGTCTGGGCGCGCGGCCCAGGTGCAGAATGGACAAGCGCCCCGGATCTATTCCGGCAGCCTGTAATGCACCATCGGCATCCTGTAAGTCATCTGACAGTCCGGCGGCTGCCCGGGGCGCTGCGTCGGCTTCACGCTCTCCTTGTGGGGTATTCATCTGATACAGCTCCGGTTTGGCTGATTCTCTGTTCAGCAAAATATACACGGGAAGCAGCCCATAAAGCAGCGCCTTTTGCCCTGGATCGCTTCGGCGTGAACCGGTGGCGACTCAGTCTGTGATTTAAAATGAAACCTGTCCGGAGTATGGTAATTGAGCCGGAGTACCGGAAGCCCTTTCTTTACTGTCTTTTTGGGGGCATGAGCTGAAACAAAACACATTCAATTTTCTGTGACAGGAGCGATCTGGTGATTACAACAACCATTTTTCCAGGACGATACGTACAGGGTGCCAACGCGCTGAAAGTGCTCGGAGAAGAAATCAAGCGTCTGGGTGGCAACCCGCTTATTCTGGTTGATCTGTTCGTGAACGATAACCTCAAGGACGAAATACAGGAGGGCCTGGGTGCGCTGGCATCGGTGGCTATGGAAGTATTTGGCGGGGAGTGCTGTGATCCTGAAATAGAGCGACTCAATGACAAGGTTACTGCTGCAGGTAACGACGTTGTCGTCGGTATCGGAGGCGGGAAAGCGCTCGACACCGCCAAAGCGGTTGCTCATAACGCGAAACTTCCAATTATCATTGTCCCCACGATTGCCTCAACGGATGCGCCATGCAGCGCGCTGTCAGTTATATATACTCCGCGCGGCGAGTTTCTGAGATATCTGGTATTGCCGCGCAACCCGGATGTTGTGATCGTGGATTCGCTCATCGTCATGAAGGCACCGTCCCGTTTCCTGGTTTCAGGTATGGGGGATGCTCTGGCGACCTGGTTCGAGGCAGAGTCATGCCGCATCCGTCGTGCCGGTAACATGACCGGGCGGCCGGGATCGATGACGGCCTATTCGCTCGCGGAGCTGTGTTTTGAAACCTTGCTGGAATATGGTGAACTGGCCCTGAGTGCCTGTGAGTCTCAGGCCGTTACACCGGCTCTGGAACATGTAATTGAAGCAAACACCCTGCTCAGCGGCCTCGGTTTTGAAAGTGGCGGGCTGGCGTCGTGTCACGCCATCCATAATGGGCTTACTGCGCTCGAGGAGACACACAGTTTCTGGCATGGCGAAAAAGTAGCGATCGGTGTGCTGGCCTCCCTGTTTCTGACGGATAAATCTGCTGAGTTGATAGATGCGGTATATGAATTTTGTCAGGCTATTGGTCTTCCGACCACACTGACAGACATCGGGCTGGGTGATGCGGATGATGACCGGCTGATGATCGCGGCCAAGGCAGCCTGTGCAGAAGGTGAAACCATTCATAACGAGCCTTCTGAAGTTGACCCTCAAATCGTGTTGTGGGCTTTGAAAGCAGCCAATGCAGAAGGCATCAGACGCAAACAGAGAGTTTGATCACTCTCCGGCCTAACTGTCACGCAGCAGTCGGGCCGGCTCGAAGCGAAGGCGTCTGAGCATGGGCAGCAGGCCGCCGAGCAAGGCAATCATGCTGGTTATGACCCCGAGCAAGGCTACCGGACCGATCAAGTCGGCGGCAGGTAGTTTCAGGCGGTACTCCGCCAGAGGCAGTGCAATGGCTGCACCCAGCAAAATGGCGAAAGTACTGCACAAGATGGCCAGCAGGGCGCTTTCCCAGAGCAGGGCTTTCTGGATAGCGCTGTGTCGGGCCCCCATACAGTGAAGTATGTTGGCCTCATAGAGCTGGCGGCTGCGGCTGACACTGACGACACTGGCCATTACCAGCAGTCCGGCGGTCAGGCTGATCGCAGAGATAACCAGCAGAC
>JAUIAZ010000428.1 GCA_030427465.1 Gammaproteobacteria bacterium
GAACTGGCCCGGGTTGAAGCGCGCTTCGAACAATGCCAGCAGGTTTCTGGCGATGTCGGCGTGTCCCACTATGGTGGCAGAAATAAAAGCCTGGCTGTAGCTGAACCGGATCTGGCGCATGTAGCGAGCGTAAGCCCTGAACATCGCAATCTGACGCCAGTTCATGCCACCCGAAACTACGAGGCGGTTGAATCCATCATTTTCTGCATCGCCGCTCCATACGCGGTGGAAAAGGGCTTCGAAAGGTTCTCGAATGGCCTGTATATCAATGATCGAGCCATCGTCACTTTCGAGTGAGAAATCGTGAATCCAGGTTACCCCGCCCTCACGGTCATGGGTCTGGTAGGGGTGCTCACCCAACACTCGCAGGCCGAGGTTTTCAAACAAGGGCAATACATCGGACAGCGGTACCTGGGAATTGAGCTTGAACAGCTTGAAATGCAGACTGGTTTCCGCTTCTTCCAGGCTCCGGTAGAAGCTCATGCTGATCGGTCTCTCCGGGCTCAGTTGCGCGAGGTGCTCTATATCCACTGCAGCCCGGCGGGGCGGGAACCGTTCCTGGTAACTGGCAGAAAAAGCACCCAGAAAACGTGCTGCCAGACTGTTGGCCTGTTCTTCTCCGTAGGCCTCGCTGAGTGCTTCGTTCAGGCCGTCAGTCCAGCTTTGCGCGGCGGCAATGATCTTCGATTCCAGATCTTCCACATCCAGGTTACGTTTACCATCAACTGGAACCTTCAGGTTCAGCTGTGTACGGGCCAGCACGGATTCACTGAAATAGGTCGTAAAATCTTCATCCACGGCATTAGTTGCCGCCACCAGAATTTTGGTAATGCGCTGTCGCAGACTGGTGCTGTAGATCTCCCGTGGGACATAAACCATGGCACTGATGAACTCGCCATAGACATCTTCTCGCAGGAACAGGCGGATTTTGTGGCGCTCCTGAATGTAGAGAATGGCCATGACATTGCTGAGCAGTTCTGCGGAGTCGATCTGAAACAGTTCATCCCGTGGATAGGTGCTCAGAATCTGTTCCAGTTCCTTGCCTGCGTAATCGGCATTATTGAAACCGCTCTGATCATGAACCTGCTGGATCTTGCGTCGCAGGAGTGGAATGTCAGCCAGGGGCTCACGATACACATTGGCGGTGTAGAGACCGAGAAAGCGGCGTTCACCAATGATGTTGCCTTCTTTGTCAAACTCCCGGACGGCAATAAAATCCGGGTAGGCTGGCCGGTGTACCCGGCTGCGTGTGGCTGACTTGGCAAACAGGATCGGCTCGGGACGCTCGAGCCGCTTGCGAATGCGCTGAGGCAGATCGCCGAGCTTGAGGCTACGCTCCTCTTCGCTGGATTCATTGCGCAGAATACCGAGACGGGATTTGACCACACGTTCAAAAGTCAGGGCCTTGCCGTCTTTCCGCACCTTGTATTCATCGTATCCGAGAAAGGTGAAGTGATCCTGGCTAAGCCACTCCAGGAACTCGCGAGCTTCCTTCAGGTCAGCGGCCTTGATGCCTTTGACTGGCCCCTTGAGCTGGGAAACGCTGCTTCTGGCAAGCTCTTTCATGCGGTCGTAGTCACTGACGGCAACCCGAACCTCACTCAGAACCTGCGAGATTTCATCCTCAATCCGCGTCAGGGCGTCCACATCATTATGGCGGCTGATTTCAACAAAAATGAGCGCTTCTGCCAGATCCCGCTGGGGCGAACCGGAGCGTGGCAGCATCTGACCGAGCATGCCCTGGTCATCCCGCTGCAAATACAAAACCGAATGCTGGATACTGTAAACATTCAGCTCCAGACGATTGAGGGCCATGCGCACACTGTCCATGATAAATGGCATATTCGGGTGGAGGATGGCGATGACCGTGTGGGTGGAAGACCATCCATGCACCTCCAGATCCGGATTGAATACGGTGACCTTGGGTTCCGTCGGATCCAGGTGCTGAATAAACTGCCAGGATGCGACTACGGCACCATAAACATCGGAGAGACGCCGGGACCTGACTTCTTCCAGTGGCATCATCTTCAGGAACTCATCGGCGAATTCGACAACGGCTTCAGCCTGCTCTTTCGGTAGCCGTGTCCTCAGCTCATTGAACAGAAGATCGAAAAATTCCTGCTTGTTCTGGATATTATTGAGTTTCATCCCCACGCTCCGTTGGATTTTCTAAAAGGATAGACCAGCCCTTGAAATTTGCCCTGTGATTCATACTGTTACCCTGTAATCAGGGCAGGTGACTTAAGCACTTAACGAAGAATTAATGGCCAAAGCCGCCAGCCTTAGGCTAAATAAGCGACCAACCCCCATGAATAACAAGAGGATATGACGACACGATGTCGGAGGCACAGACAAGCAGACCCGCTATTCAGACACTGAAGCAAAACCTTCAGGATCAGATCATCGGGCAACCGCGACTGGTGGAACGTCTCTTGATCAGTCTGCTCGCTGATGGCCATTTGTTGGTTCAGGGCGCACCCGGTCTGGCCAAAACCCGGGCCATCAAGACACTGGCTGAGGGCATCGAAGGCGACTTCCAGCGCATCCAGTTCACTCCGGATCTGCTGCCCTCAGATGTCACCGGTTCGGAAATTTACCGCGCGGAAACCCAGAATTTCGTTTTTCAGCCTGGCCCCCTGTTTCACAACCTGGTGCTGGCGGATGAAATCAACCGTGCCCCTGCCAAGGTGCAGAGTGCCCTGCTTGAGGCCATGGCCGAGAGACAGGTTACCGTCGGCGGTAAAACCTATCCCCTGCCCCCATTGTTTCTGGTAATGGCGACTCAGAACCCCATTGAACAGGAAGGCACCTATCCCCTTCCGGAAGCGCAACTCGACCGCTTCCTTATGCAGGTTCTGATTGATTATCCAGGAGCC
>JAUIAZ010000429.1 GCA_030427465.1 Gammaproteobacteria bacterium
GCCCGGGTAATGATGGTTTTGATCTGGTGCGGAGTCAGGTTCTGGCACTCGTCAATGATAATGAGGCTGTGCTGGAAACTGCGGCCCCTGATATAGTTCAGTGACTTGAAGTGGATGGGAACCTTCTGGAGTATGTACTCCACGCTTGCGGACATGTTTTCATCATCTTCATGCAGGGCTTCCAGGTTATCCGTGATTGCACCGAGCCAAGGCTCCATTTTCTCGGCTTCCGTGCCTGGCAGAAAGCCGATGTCCTCGTCCAGTCCCCGCGTGCTGCGGGTCACAATGATCCGCTTGTAACGCTTGCTGGCCACGGTCATTTCGATGGCTGCGGCCAGAGCCAGGATGGTTTTTCCTGAGCCTGCGGCACCGGTCAGATTGACCAGGTGGATATCCGGATCCATCAACAGGCTCAGTGCCAGTGCCTGATAGACATCACGCGGTGTCAGGCCCCAGGCTTCCTGTTCGAGCAGCCGGCTCTTGGAAAAATCCCTTATCGTCATCTGGTTTTCGTCCATGTCGTGGACCCTCCCGATGAATCCCTGCTCATCAATAATGAATTCGTTGACTGAAATGTCTGAAAGGATCTCCAGCCTGGGCAGGCGATGAAAGGTCAGGCCGTCTTCCTGAAGCGTATCGACTTTACTGACCTGATCCCAGAATGAGCCCTCAAAAGGCAGGTAGCCCTGTCGCAGAAGGGCAATGTCATCCACCAGCTGGTCATTGTGATAATCTTCGGCATCGACCCCGCAGGCTCTGGCCTTGAGGCGCATATTGATGTCCTTGCTGACCAGAATGGCCGGGTCGGAACGGCGAGTCTGTAGTGACACCAGGGCATTGATGATCTTGTTGTCGTTCAGTGTTTCCGGCAACTGCTCAGCTGCCCGCCCGTCCAGATCCATGAGAATGGAAATGGTACCCAGGTGCGTGTCACTGGCTTCCCGGTAAATGGGAACGCCCGCCTCAATTTCTTCCGGGGTGGCATCGCCAAGTAGCCGGTCAATCATGCGGATAGACTGCCGGCAGTCAGCAGCCACCGAGTTGTTACCTGTCTTCAGTTTATCCAGTTCTTCAAGAACGGTGAGAGGAATAATGACCTGGTGCTCTTCGAAATTGAGCAGGGCGTTCGGGTCGTGTATGAGAACATTGGTATCCAGAACATAGAGTTTTTTATTGGTTGGTCGCTTTTTTGCCATTCAGCGTTTTCCTGTCTGGTGATGGTTGAGAGTTCAGGGCGGGCTGGGAGTTCCTCCCCAGAGAGCTTTCAGGCCCGTCCGCAGTGCCTGGTTGAATTCAGGGGCGAGAAGACCCATGTTGTTTCGGGAGAGTGCTTCGCGGATCCGCGGAGGCATCTGCTGCATTTGCCAGAGTCCGAGCATGTGCGCATGGGTGTGAACAAGAAGTACTGCGCAGGCCTCCGCATCCGTTTGACCGCCAACGGTTTGGCTGATGCTTTGTCCCAGGCGGATGGTGCCACTGAACAACATGGCCTTGAAAGCCATCAGATGTTGGTCGCTGATATTCTGTTCGAGGACGGTGCTCGCCATACTGGCCAAAGGCAGAAAGTGAGGGTTCTCATGGGTGTAAGCCACTATGGATTCGACCATTTCTTCCACCGGGTCTGCGGCCTTCTCCGCTACCTCGTTCATCTGCTTCAGCAGATCCTCATACATTTGCCCAAGCAGACTGATGAAGATTTCCTCTTTGGTGGAAAAATAGAGGTAAACCGTACCCTTGGCCAACCCGGCGCGGGAGGCTATGGCTTGTACAGAGGGTAGAGAGGGTTGCTGTTCCAGGAAGAGGGTTTTCGCAGCGTTCAGCAAGGTGTCCCGTCTTGCTGCCTTTTCGCTGTCGTCAATGGCCCGGGTACGTTCAGTGGTTGGTCTCAAAATCTGCAATTTCCCGCCGGTTTAAAAGTATCATATCATCCCATAGCGAAAAGTGTTTACGAATTTCTGCCATTGCTGCCTCCGGAGGACGCCAAACTATGCCGCGCATAGCAAGGGATATCATGACCCCACACATCAAATCGGTTCCAGAAAGCTGGACGGTACAGAAGTTTGCGGCCTTCTTGTCGGATAACCAGATTACGGGCAGCCCCGTTATAAACGAAGCGGGCAAAATTGTCGGGATCGCCACCCTGTTTGACATCGCAGACTTTCACCTGAACCAGGTGGAGAGTGGTGTGGAGTCTGAGCTGACTCCGGCAGAGCAGCAGGAAGCCAGAGCGCTGCGCCAGCTCATCTTCGAAGAGATGTCACGCAACCCGGTCGAGGTCAGGGATATCATGACGCCAAAGCTGGTGTCTGTTGCCGAAGAAACCCGGGTGAAGGACGTTGCCAAAACCATGATGGCAGAGCATGTGCACCGGGTGTTTATCGAAAAGGACCAGGAAGTTGTCGGGATCGTTACTACCTACGATCTGCTGCAGCTTGTGGCAGAGCTGGACCCCTGAAAAAGCCTCCTGGCTGGAGGGAGGAAACGGGGCGCCAGACTGAACTGAACGCCCCGGGAAAAGGAGGCAGACGACTCAGGGCGCCTTGACGCCTTTCAGGGAGCCGTCTTCATCCAGTATCAGGCTGGAGCCTTTGTATTGATCCGTTTTGGCAATGGCTTCCAGCGCGCGCATGGAATTAAAGGGAATATCCACGATAAGGGCATTGACCAGCCAGCTGGGGATATAGCCGGAAGGGTCAGTGTGCTGCAGCCAGACCATCCGGGTTTTGTCTTCACCCACCGCCTCAAACTGATAATGTGTTTCCTGATCGATCACCCGCACAAATTCTGCGTTTTCCGGCATGACATCGTTAACGGCAAACATGTGCATGGTGACCACACCGGTCGCCGGATCATTGCTGGTATTGA
>JAUIAZ010000430.1 GCA_030427465.1 Gammaproteobacteria bacterium
GCAGCGGAAAGAGGTAACGCAAGCCGCTACAGGCCTCGGCCACCTGTAGCTGGTAGTTACCCAGATCAATCATGTTGCCTTCCAGGAAGACGGAAACACCCATCCAGCGCAGGCCCATGACACCCAGCTCAGAGGAAATCAACTGCAACCACGCCGACAGGTTGTTGTACAAGAAACTTGGTAAGGGAATCATAAAAACCAGATAGAACAAGGCACCGCGCAATACCCAGACGCCGCGGGTACCCAGCGCCAGCAGGAACAAAGCCCACACGGCAAACAGGAAGCCGTACTGGATCAGGGTGTAGACGGTGCCCAGTTCGCCCATGACAAACAGCAACAGGGCAAACAACAGCAGCAGACCGCCCGGTACCAGCGAGGGCGGCTGGCTTTGCTGACGGGCGAGCACCCGGAACAGGTCAGCGCGCTGCAGCCAGGCCATGTAAAGGGCAATCACTGGAATCAGGTAGCCGTGACTGTACTCATCGGCCCCCCATTTGCTTACCATTGAAGTCAGACCATCCCAATAAATGACCGGAACGAAGAGTACGATGAGAGCCAGAATCACCCAGTGCAAGGGGTTCGGACTTCCGGCGCTCAGGCTACCGCCCTGTGTCATTGAAATCTGGTTCAACCCTCTTCTCTCCCCGTAGTTTCCTGAGACCCGGCTTCCGCCAGGTCAATTCCAGTTAACTCCTGAACCGAGCGTCTGACTGCCTCCGCGTTTCGGGGGTCATGATGCAATCGGTTGACGCCATTCACCCGCTGAGCGATTACCACCTCAACGAGGGTTTCTACGGTTATCCGACTCTCGTTCTTGGCAAAGGCAACGAGGAGGCAATAGTCGCAGAGCTTGTTGATCAAGCGGGGCGCGCCTCCACTGTAGTAATAAATACCGGCTCTGGAGGGCAGATCAAAGATTCTTCTGGTCTGTCCTGCCACCTTGAGGCGATGCTGAATGTACTGAGAAGTTTCTTCCATACTGAGCGGGGTCAGATGATATTCCGAACTGATGCGCTGCGTGATCTGGGCCAGATCGGGGTCTTTCAGCTTTTCCCTCAACTGGGGTTGGCCAACCAATACCAGGTTCAGCAGCAGATCCTCTTCCGCATTGATGTTGGTCAGCAGGCGCACCTGTTCCAGCTGTTCCTTGCTCAGGTTCTGTGCTTCATCAATCACCAGCAGGGTCCGTTTGCCCTGCGCGTACTGACTGATGACATGGTCCTGGATGCGTTTGAACAGAATAATCGGGCGCTCGGCATCAATGTCCAGATCAAAGGCCAGGCAGACGGTTTCAAGCAGCGAGCCAAATTCGGCATGCGTGTTGTTGATCAGCCCGATCTGGGTCGACTTCGGGTCCAGCCGGTCCAGCAGTTGTCGTAGCAAAGTGGTTTTGCCCATGCCAATGTCGCCGGTCAGCACCGTGATACCGGTCTGCTCGAACAGGCCGTATTCCAGCATGGCCATGGCAATGCTGTGCTTGTCTGACAGATACAGGAAACCCGGATCCGGTGTCAGGCTGAAGGGTTTCTTGTTGAGTCCAAAATGCTCCAGGTACAACTTGCCGTCCTCACTGTTTCCGGGTTACCTGGCCTTGTTCAGGATCGTACCGATCAGGTTGCTGTTTTCCAGCAGGTGCAGGCTGCGCTTGATTTCACTGGCGCTGGTGCGACCATCTTCGACCACCATCAGGGTGGCATCTACCTTGGGTGTAAACACCAGCGCATCATCGTTTCGCAGCAAGGGTGGCAGATCGAAGACAATGATCCGGGACTCATAGCGGCCGACAATTTCATCCATGATCGCCTGCATGTTCGGCGAGGTCAGAAGCTCTGATGAGTATTCACCCAGGGCCCGGCCCGGCAGGACAACCAGTCGCTTGAACTGCGGGTTCAGCAGCACATTTTCGATCGGCTCACCGTGGATAATACAGTCGGCAATGCCTTTGCCGGTATCCACCCCCAGGGTTTCATGCACGGAGGGCGAGCGCAGATCCAGATCTACCAGCAGTACGGTCTGGTTCACCTCTTGCGAGATAGAGATAGCCAGATTGACGGCAGTCAGGGTTTTGCCGGCATTTTCATTGGGGCTGGTAATGGCCAGAGTCCGCCAGCCATTGGCTTTCATCTTGGGTACGATCTGGCTACGCAGCTGGCGGTAGACTTCTGCCCGCTCGTCGTGCCGGAAACCTGCCACCACGCGGTTTTTCAGCAACACTTTTTCTTCCAGTGTCTCACTGCGGGTGCGGGTATATTCGATATCGGCCGGCGAAACCGGTCTTCTGCGTGTAGCTGGCCTTGGAGTTTCCCGTACGACAGGAGCAGGGTTCCGGGCATGAGACTGGACGCCAACGGCTGCTTCAGCGGGTAGGTCCGCGGTGCCATCCCCGACCATGCTCTCCGGGAGGCTACTTTCGTCAGCGTTTTCGCCCTGCAGCAACTCCCGTTGCTCCCGTGCCCGGGCGATGGCGTCTCGTACACGTTCCATCAAACTCTCCTTTAAACGCTACCGAAACGCTGAAATACCATATAGTACAGCACATCCAGCGGCTTAACGAACCAGTGAATAACCAGCAAGGTCAGCAGAATAAGAGCACCTAGTATAATCAGGGCCTTGAACAGTGAGCGTCTGGCACTGTGCCGGTCCTGCTGGTTTTCCAGAAACGGCACGACACCGAGCAGTGGCTCACCCACCAGCTTTTCCACCGCCTTTTCGCCGTGCACGGCATCATCCGAGGCTTCCTTGAGATAGGCCAGCCCGAAGCCGCAGCCAAAGGCCATGATAAAGCCCAGCAGTACAATGGCTTTTCTGTTCGGTTTAACAGGATAAAGAGGCAAAGTCGGGGGCTCAACCAGTTCAAA
>JAUIAZ010000431.1 GCA_030427465.1 Gammaproteobacteria bacterium
GATTACGTGCTGGTCAGCGGCAGTGATCTGGACGGCGATGGCATTATCTGTGATCTTGGCGAGTCTTGTGGCTATTATCCTGTAGGCAGCCGACCCACTGTGTTTACGGTAGACCGATCCTTGCGGGAGCTTGAGTTCAGCACACGTTTTGAGTCAGGTATCAGTGCCGATTCAGTAGCACCCCAATCTGCGGCCGCCTCCGGGCGTGCTGTTGAAAAGTTCTATCGCTTCCGCAGCGACTGAACTGGCACGGCCTTCGGCCCCCAGGGTCGTATTCTTTGCCTGGCGGGCTCATCTTCTGGACTAGCAAGCGGCCAATCAGTTAATTTGGCGGTCTTAAATTACAAAACGAATCATCTGCTACGTCAGGGGGCTTACTTGACCAACCAGTACAATGCCGATGCCATTGAAGTTCTCAGTGGTCTTGATCCCGTGCGGCGCCGCCCAGGGATGTACACCGATACCAGTCGACCCAATCACCTGGCCCAAGAGGTCATCGATAACAGTGTCGATGAAGCGCTGGCCGGTCATGCGAACAAGGTGGAGGTGGTACTGCACCATGATGGCAGCCTGTCAGTGACGGACAATGGTCGCGGTATGCCGGTGGACGTACACAGCGAAGAAGGCGTGCCGGGGGTCGAACTGATCCTGACACGACTACACGCCGGCGGGAAGTTTTCCAGCAAGAATTACCAGTTTTCCGGTGGCTTGCATGGGGTAGGGGTATCGGTTGTTAACGCCTTGTCACTGACGCTGGATGTGGAAATACGGCGTGACGGTCAGGTCTACCACATCGGCTTCGAGAATGGTGAAAAAACCCAGTCACTCAAAGCCGTGGATACCTGTGGCAAACGCAATACCGGTACCCGGGTGCGTTTCCGCCCCGATCCCGGTTATTTTGACAGCCCGAAGTTCTCCCTGAGCCGGCTCCGGCATCTGCTACGTGCCAAAGCGGTGCTGTGCTCCGGGCTCGAGGTCACCTTTCTCGATGAAGCCAGTGGCGACAAACAGGAATGGTTGTACGAAAATGGTCTGCCTGACTATCTGGCCAGCAGTGCGGATGGTTTTGAAACCCTGCCAGCCTCTCCCTTCAGCGGCAGCATGGCCGCCAAGACAGAAGCCGTGGACTGGGCCGTTCACTGGCTGCCGGAAGGCGGCGAGCCGGTGGCGGAAAGTTATGTAAACCTGATCCCCACTGCCCAAGGCGGAACCCATGTGAATGGCCTGCGAACCGGCTTGCTGGAAGGGTTGAGGGAATTCTGTGAGTTCCGCAACCTGCTGCCCAGAGGGATCAAGCTGGCACCGGATGACATCTGGGCGCACTGTGCCTACGTTCTCTCTGTCAAAATGCAGGAACCCCAGTTCTCGGGTCAGACCAAAGAGCGTCTGTCGTCCCGCGAGTGTGCGGCCTTCGTTTCCGGGGTGGTGAAAGATGCCTTCAGCCTCTGGCTCAACCAGCACACCCAGGATGCCGAGCGTCTGGCAGAACTGGTCATCGGGCAGGCCCAATCACGCCTGCGTGCCGCCAAGAAAGTAGCTCGCAAGAAAGTCACCAGCGGCCCCGCTTTGCCGGGCAAGCTGGCCGATTGCAGCGGCGCCGACACGGCGCGGTCAGAGTTGTTCCTGGTGGAAGGGGACTCGGCGGGCGGCTCCGCCAAGCAGGCCCGTGATCGCGAGTTTCAGGCCATCATGCCTCTGCGCGGCAAGATACTGAATACCTGGGAGGTGGACTCTGCCGAGATCCTGGCCTCGCAGGAAGTTCATGACATTGCCGTTGCCATCGGCGTCGATCCGGGTTCAGACAACCTCGACGGGCTACGCTACGGTCGCATCTGCGTGCTGGCGGATGCCGATTCGGACGGGGCGCACATCGCAACGCTTCTCTGTGCGCTGTTCCTCAAGCATTTCCGTCCACTGGTCGCGAAAGGGCATGTGTATATTGCCATGCCGCCGCTATACCGCATCGACGTCGGCAAAGAGGTGTTCTACGCGCTGGACGAAGCCGAGAAGCAGGGCGTGCTCGACCGCATCGAAGCTGAAAAGAAAAGAGGCAAGGTGCAGGTTACCCGCTTCAAGGGCCTGGGCGAAATGAACCCTCTGCAATTGCGCGAAACCACCATGGCACCGGACACCCGAAGACTGGTACGACTCACCCTTGACGATGACCAGGCCACCGACGAGTGCCTCGATATGATGCTGGCCCGCAAACGGGCAGCTGATCGCAAAGCCTGGCTGGAGAGCAAGGGGAATCTGGCAGAGGTGGTGTGAGGGGGCTGTTGCTGATAGGTAAATACCGAGCTAGTGGCAGATCGTGTCTTTGTTATCACTGTAATTTATTGTAAAAAGTCGGGCTGACTGCCCATGCGCAGGCGGGATTTGGCTGAACAACCCACAATATTCAGCTATGATTACAGCAACTTTGGCTATGGAGTGTCGAAGTGACCTTATCTGTATCAACTACCGGCTTTTTAGGGATGGACTGTGGATAGAATCTCAAAAGCAATCGAGCTTGCGAACAAGAAGCGTACCAATCAGGGGGCGACGGGCCAGTCTTTGGCAGGTGTCGACCTCAGCCAGATTGCGCGGCTTGAAGTAAGCCCCGAAGTGCTGGAATCAAATAAGCTTGTAGCGGGGATTCTTTCGAACCCTGTCTCTGAATATTATCGGGTTCTCCGCACCAAGATGCTCAAGGTCATGGAGCAGAATAACTGGAAAGTTATTGGCGTAACCGGTCCGACCACTGGTTCAGGCAAGAGTCTGACCTCCGCAAACCTGAGTATCGCCATGGCTATGGAGCCTAATACCACCGCCCTCCTGGTTGACGCTGATTTGCGTAAACCGGCA
>JAUIAZ010000432.1 GCA_030427465.1 Gammaproteobacteria bacterium
CGTTGATCATGAACAGGGTCTGCTGCCCATAGAAAGAGCTGATTCCACGGATACTGCTGACCGGTGTGTATGTGATCGGGTTTTTGCTGACGTAGACACCGGGTAAAGACTGGAGAACCTCCTCCAGATCCCTGGCACCCATGTTTTCAATATCTTGCGCCGTTACTACGGAAGTGATGGCTGCCGCTTTATCCAGAGGGGTGTCCGATCCGGAGGCAATACTCACCACTCGAATCTGGCCCAGTTCCTCCAGCGGGATGTCCCACAGGTCGTCTGAAGCCATGACAGGAAATGAAGCGCTGAGAGAAAGCAGGATGGGAAGCGCTGGGCACCCGGAATGCAGGTCGCGGTTATTTCCGCGCAGCCGTAAGAGCATGAAGTACTACCGTCATTGTTATTGGAAAACCCGCCGAATCCGGCGCCTGTTCAGGAAGTTACATAACTAAGTAATAGTTCACACGGGCCGGCCCTGCAAGCCAGACGTCCAGCTGATATGACTTCGGGTCATCAGCTGGCGTTTGCGCTTATTTAGCTGCCATTCAGCAGCTTCAGGATACTCGAAAAATCCAGAGTGCCCTTGCCCGCGACACGGTGCAAGTCGTACAAGGATTTGGCATGGGCTCCCAGAGGGGTGGCGCTCTGGCTCTGCTGTCCCAACTGCATAGCCAGGCCCAGATCCTTGGCCATCAGATTAACCTGGAACCCGCCCTGGTAATCGTTGGCTGCGGGGACATTCGGCATCACACCAGGGTAGGGGTTATAGACCTGCAGTGCCCAGTTGTTGCCGGAGCTCTGCTGCATGATCTCGGAAAGCGTGCTGGCATCCAGCCCGTTGCGGACTCCCATATTCAGGGCTTCGGCAGTTCCGATCATCTGGATCGCCAGTAGCATGTTGTTGCAGCACTTGGCTATCTGGCCAGCTCCGGCGCCGCCGGCATGAAAAATATTCTTGCCCATGTCAGACAGCAGGGGCAGTGCCAGCTCGAAGGCAGCAGCTTCTCCGCCAACCATGAAAGACAAGGTACCCGCCCGGGCACCGCCAACACCACCACTGACTGGGGCATCCACAAACACCAGTCCATGTTGAGTGGCCGACGCATGCAGTTCACGGGCAATGCTCACTTCGATGGTGGAGGAATCCACGACCAGTGTTCGCGGTTTGATGTGCTGAAACAAGGCGGCATCACCCTGCAGGTAAAGCGACTGAACATGCTGTCCGGCAGGCAGCATCGAAATCACGACATCCACCCCCTCAACTGCCGCCACCGCACTGTCTGCCACGTCGGCGCCTTCCGCCGCAGCGGTTTCCAGAGCTTTGGCGCTGAGGTCAAAAACCTTTAGCTGGTGACCAGCCTTCAACAGGTTCAGAGCCATTGGCCCGCCCATGTTGCCAAGCCCGATAAATCCGATCTTGCTCATTCTCTTATTCTCCTCAGATCAGGACTCAACCGGGGTTTTTACCCTTGGCCAAGCCCCTTTTTTTCCCGGGGGCCAAGCCCCTTTTTTCCCCCGGGGCCAAGCCCCCTTAGCGGGTGTTCGTCCCAGGGTTCAGTAAAACAGGCGTCAACGGCGGATTCCGGCACGTTCCGCCAGTCCGTATAGGCCCAGCGTGGTTTCAGATCTTTGTCGATAAGCAGGGCTCTGACACCCTCTCTGAAATCACCTGCCTGGCCGCAGCCAATAGCCAATGCCAGTTCTGCCTGAAAAACCTGTGCCAGGCTGGCATGACGGCATGCCTGCAACTGTCGATAGATGCAGTGAATGGCAAGCGGGCTGCCACGCTCCAGGGTTTCCCGTCCTTTGCGGAGCCAGGCATCTTCCGGCTCCCCCGGCCGGGTCAGGCTGACCAGAAGGTCTTGCAGATGATCGTGATCCAACAGGACATCCAGTTTGTCCCGGTGGCTGCGAAGCGGGCTCTCTGGCGGTCGGGCAGGCTGACTGAGCGCTTCCAGTTCCCGAAGCACCCGGTTAACCGTCACCAGGGCATCGTCGGCCCAGGACTCCGCCTGCAAGCGGGGGATCAGCTCTGCGCTATACGCTTCACTGACAAAACGATCCGCCATACCGAGATACAGCGTGTCATTGGCATTCAATGCAGCACCCGTGAGCGCCAGGTACAAGCCAAGCTGACCGGGAAGACGGTTAAGGAACCAACTGCCGCCCACATCCGGGAACAGGCCAATGCTGACCTCTGGCATGGCAAGCCGGGTCTTCTCCCCAACAATGCGGTGACTGCAGCCATTCATGAGACCCAGACCGCCGCCCATGACGATGCCCTGCGCCAGACAGATCAAGGGTTTGGGGTAAGTATGAATGTAATAATCCAGACGGTATTCACGGCTGAAAAAGTCCAGCGGAAAGCCTGGGTCTGCTTCTCCCGTCAGCGCACGGTAAAGCTTGACCACGTCGCCGCCGGCACAGAACGCCTTGCGTCCACTGCCTTGCAGAATCACAGCCTGTACGGTGGCATCTGATTCTGCTTCGCTGAGCGCCACCTGTAGCGCGTCGATCATCGGCAGGGTCAGGGCATTGAGCGTGGCTTCACTGTTGAGTGTCAGTTTCAGGATTACCTTATCCGCAGATCGATCCGCAGATCGCGGCAGGTTAATGCGTTCGACAAGGACAGGTGGCTGCGTCATCAGCGATTCTTCCATTGGGGTTCGCGTTTCTGCAGGAAGGCCTGAGTCCCTTCCTGCTGATCTTCTCCGTCAAACAGTTTGAGGAAAGCTTCGCGTTCCTGAATGTGGCCATCGACCCAGTGTCGCTGGCGGTGACTGTGTATCAACTGCTTGCAGGCGGCCACCGACTGGGGGCTTTGCTTGGCAGCATCACGGGCCAGC
>JAUIAZ010000433.1 GCA_030427465.1 Gammaproteobacteria bacterium
TGGGGTCGGTGTCCTGAAACTCATCAATCAGCATTACCGGAAACTGGCTTTCAATGGTGCGCGCCAGATGCTCCCCGCGCGGGCTTTTCAGTGCCTGCAGGAGCTTCGACAAGAGGTCATCGAAGGTCATGAGATTACTGCGCAGTTTGGCGGATTCCAGCGCCGCGCCGATCTCCCGTACCGCATGAAACAGAACAGCCAGCTTACCTGACTGGTGGTGCAGCGTGCCCTCCAATAACGGCTCCAGCGTGGCCCATATAGGGTGTTGAGCGACCGGGTGGGGCGGGTCTTGTGCCGGGTCTTTGAGGGCATCCGCAATGCCCGCAGGCGTCAGGCGATAAGGGGCTTTGCCGGTAAGGCCCGGTCTGTCTGCCTGTGGCGAAGCGGCCCACTCATCCAGCAAACCGGACCACTTTTCCCAGCTCTTCAAGCCGAGCTTGCGTGCATCCAGCACCTTGGTATGAATGGCATCGACAACGGTTTTGTCCACGTCATTCCGCTGCGTTTGCCAGGCCTTTTTGATTTCCTGAATCTGCTTCTCCAGGCCAGCCAGTGCCTCTGCGGGTGCAGCCCCTTCACCCAGGTTGTCCTGGTACAACAGCAAAGGCTTGACCTGCTGCCAGAGCTTCTCCGGGCTCTGCCACGTTTCATGCCACCAGACGCTGAAACGGCTGGGTAAGGCATACACAAAGCGGCGCCAATAATCCTGGGCAGCCTCCTGTTCGAGTTCATGCACCTGAGCTTCCAGTTGCTGACCAAACAGCTGGCCACTGTCAAAGGCGTGCTCCGAGAGCATACGCTTACACCAGCCATGAATGGTGGAAATGGCCGACTCATCCATCCATTCGGCGGCCATCAGAAGGCGCTGCCGGGCTTGCGCACGACTCTCCGCAGACGTGTACTCGCTGTCCCGGATCTGCCGTAGCAAGGCCAGCTCCCCACCCAGTGCCGCAATATCCGCTGGCTCCTTTTCGCCAGGCTGGACAGAGAACAGCGCCGCACACTGGCTCAGACGACTGCGTATTCTGTCTCTCAGTTCTTCGGTAGCGGCTTCTGTAAAAGTCACCACCAGAATCTGCGGGGGCATCAGCCCGCCAGCAAGTCTCTCAGACTGACCGGTTCCATGGGCCAGAACCAGACGCAGGTAGAGAATCGAAAGGGTAAAAGTTTTCCCGGTACCCGCACTGGCTTCAATCAGGCGCGTCCCGCTCAGGGGCAGCGCGACCGGATCCAGTCGCCGGGTTTGGGTCACCCTTCCATTTGCCGGATTCGTCATGCCTGAGCCCCCTCTACCTGACAGGCATTCAGCAGGGGCTCGTACAGTGCCCGGGCCTGTGTGACAAAGTCTCCGGCCTGCAGCAAGATCTCCCAGCTGGGATACACCCTGCCCAGCCAGGGCTTGGCATCCAGGGCCTTCTTGTAGCGATCCAGAAGCTTCTCGTTATCATCTTCCGGGGCGTGCTCAGCACCACGTTCCAGCCAGTAAAGCGCGGTAATGGCTTCCAGTCCCAGTGGTCGGCACCATCCGGTATGCCAGGCGGCTCGCAGATCTTCCAGAATACTCTGTGCCTGCCCTTTCTCCATGGACTGAAGAACCACCATTTTGGCAGGCTGATCCTTGAACAGGATCAGAGTGCGGAAAGGCCGGTCACTGACCTGCCCGAGCAAATGAATGATCCAGTCTCCGGCTATTGCTTCCCAGCGTTTGCGCTTGTCGTTGTTTTCCCCCTGCAACAGTTTTTTCCGGGGAATCACAATGCGGGCCAGTTCCCCACTCGCACTGCGACAGAGCCCCGTGACGCTGACCTGCACAAAGGGCTCACCCTCAGCAGGGTATGCAAGGATGGAGGGTGTGCTTTCAATATCGGAAAAGGTCTGTCTGACTTCATAGTAGGCTGTCCACAGGTCATCCAGACTCTGCTGGGTCAACCCAGCCAGGTACTCCTGAGTCACGCCCATACCCAGATAGCCGCCGTTGCACAGGTAATTGAGACATTCAGACTGTTTCTGCTCATAACTTTCCGGAGAATCGGCGGTTTCTATGGCCTCGCGGATCAGCTGTTCCTGGTGCTGCCACAAAGACAGGCCATCGAGTGCGAATACCTCATGATCCAGAGCCTCCAGATTTTCGCGTGTCTGCCGAACAGACAGCCGGGTTTCGAAAAAATAACTCACAGGGTCTGTGAGGAATTTCGCCAGGGAAGCCCCCGGTATCGGAAAAGCCGGCCAACGCTCAGGCAGACCGCGAACAGCCGGCGGCGTTCCGGCCTGGTTTTCGCTACGGGCCTGGTGCGTGTCCTGCCATTCAGCAGCATAGGTAAACAGTGCGCCCTCGCAGATCAGACTTCGCAGGTCTTCCCCGGAAAGTTTTCCATCGTGACGCTCGGTCGGAAAGTAGCGCCGGCTGAAAGGTTGCAGGGGATGATAGGTGGTCAGCGCCCGGCTCAGCGGGACAGGAATACCGGCTTCGCCTGCCGGCAGCGTCCAGAGGCTGTCCAGGTAATCGAAAAGCTGAGCCAGAAGAACAGAAGGGGGTCGTTCCGAGTCATCCAGCTGACTGCGTCCCGTCCAGGAAATCAGCAGGCTCCGCCTTGCCGACAACAGAGCTTCCAGAAACAGGTAGCGATCGTCTTCCCGTCGCGAACGGTCACCGGGACGGTAGTCTTTCGCCATCAGATCAAAGTCAAGGGGCGGCCGGCTGCGCGGATAATCCCCATCGTTCATGCCCAGCAGACAGACCATCTTGAAGGGAATGGCGCGCATGGGCATCAGTGTGGCGAAATTGACGCGCCCGCCGGAGAACTGCTGATTCAATCCGCTCTCGTCCAGATGGTTCAGCA
>JAUIAZ010000060.1 GCA_030427465.1 Gammaproteobacteria bacterium
CACCCGCTGACTGAAGATTTATCTCAGGGGCGCGGCCTGGTGCGTGTCGAAGGGGGAGCCGGGGCCATGCAACGCGATTTTCGCCTGGAATGGTTCAGCAACCCGAGTGAATCACCGGGGCTTGAGGTCAGTCACGAGTCTACAGACCTGGGACAGTACTGGCATCTGACCCTGGTGCCACCACTTCGCCCCCGGGAATCTGCGGGGCTGCCCCGGAATCTGACCTGGGTGCTGGATGTCTCCGGCTCCATGCAGGGGGAGTCGCTACAGAATGCCATCCGCGCGGTATCCAGGGGCATCGAGAACCTCACCACAGAAGATCACTTTAATATCATCACTTTCAACCAGAGCGCCCGAAAGCTGTTTGCCCAGTCAGTCCCCGCTACGGACGAATGGAAGCAGGTGGGCCTGCGACGGGTAGCTCAATTGCGGGCAGAAGGCGGCACAGAGATTCTCTCCGCCGTCAGGCTGGTACAAGGCAGCGAAACCTCCCCCACCGAGTCACAGGTCAGTCAGGCCATCCTGCTGACGGATGGAGCCGTCGGCAATGAAATTGCCGTGCTACAGCAGGTAGCAAGTGTGGCTCCGCACATTCGCTGGTTCACACTGGGTGTGGGGCCAACTCCCAACCGCTACTTTCTGGAAAGCCTGAGCAGCGCAGGAAGAGGCCAGGCTATATTTGTTGACCGCCCGGAGGTCATTCCTGAAGCCATGGCTGGCCTCGACCTCAAGCTATCAGGAACCCAACTGACAGACCTGTCCCTGAATCTCACCGGTTCCGGTGGTGAGAGCCTGCCGGTGCAAATGGTGCCGGCCCGGCTGCCCGACCTGTATCCGGATGACACACTGGCAATCAGTCTTTTCCTGCCACATCAGGCTGGCCGCCCGACGCCTGAGCAGTGGTCACTGACCGTGCAGGGGCAGCAACACGCAGAGGCACCTCTCCAGGGCATGCCTTCAGGGAAGCCGGGCCTCCCCTGGCAGCAGACTGTCACTCGCAGAGACGCCCGGATGCTGCCATCAGGTACCATAGCCCGGGCCTGGGGACGTGCCGCTATCGCAGATGCCTTGCGCAAACGCTGGCAGGGTGCCTCCGAGTCAGAAGTCCGCGAAAAAGTTCTGCCTCTGGCTTTGCGACATCAGTTATTGAGCCCCTACACAGCCTTCCTGGCAGCTGCCGTTGAACCGATTACTACCCCAGGGCTACGTCCTCAACAACAGTTGGCCAATACCCTGCCCGCCAATCTCTCGAACCGAACGGTTTCTCTGCCACAGACCGCATTGAATTGGCAGCAGCAGGCCGGGCTGGGTGCGCTGATGATTCTGTTGGGGGCTCTGTTAAGCATGCAGAACCTGCTGAGCCGCAGACGCCACTCCGTTAGTACCCGTCTCAAGCAGGCAGGCTATGACCTATGACCCTGCCCAAAGCATCCCAAATCCGTCGCTGCCTGCCGTCTCTGATCATTCTGCTGGGCCTTGCCTGGGCAGTGCCCGCCTACTGGCTCGGCGCCAAAGCCAGACTGTCTCAATGGGTATTGGAGGCAGCATGGGCCGGAACACCGTCCACGCAAAGCCGTGCGCTGCTTGACTGGGCTTTTGATACGCAGGTCAGCGGCAGGCTGGTCTGGCAGGAAGGCGGAAAGACCTGGTACATCATCGACGGAACACAGGCAGAAAACCTCAAGCTGGCCCCAGGCTGGCATGACCAGAGTGTCAGGCCGGGTGAAAAGGGCCGCGCTCTGATTTCCGCGCACAAGGACACGCATTTTGCGGGCCTGGGAAAGGTGGCCGTCGGGGACCATCTGATCTGGTCCACGTCCCCGGGAGAGCAGATCACGTTTACTGTCAGCCGTCTGGAGATCGTACCAGCGCAAACCAACCTGTCGGTCGACAGCAGTGACCCTGAACTGGTGCTGAGCACCTGCTACCCCCTGGCAGCCTCCGCCCCCAGTACGGAACGCTTCCTGATCCGCGCGCGGCTCCAGTCAGGGTGACAGCCTCAGCCCGGAACGACCGCTTTCCCAAGGGGCTTGCTCGGTATCCTGCGGGTTGCTGTCGTAGTAAAAGCTGAGGACCGAGTAGTAGCGACGTACGACTTCAGGGTCATCCGGCACCGCATACCGGGTAACCGCCCGGACCGCTGACAGAACCTGCCGATCGAACTCAGCGCTTGAGGAAGGCAGCTGCACGTAGGCTTTCAGCAACAGGCCGCTGTCATCCAGTTCAAAACGAATCTTACCGCTCAAGCCCCGTGGCCAGTCTCGGTCGTCTGGCCAGTTCGCCATAATCTGCTTCTCCATCGCCGCCAGATAGCGGTTGAACAATCGCTGTTCACGTGCATCTTCCCGATAGCCGGGCTGTGCGGCGTCGATCCTCTGAAGGTCGGCATCTGCCAGCATGACGAACCCTTTGTCCCGCAAAGAGGGCGCGATTAAATCGCCGGTCAAATCACCGGAGACTCCGTCATCGATGCGCAGAGGTATCGAACCCGGAGGTTTCAGCCGTTGAGATTCAGTCGCCGCCGTTTGAACCTCTGTAGTTTGCAGCTCACTTTTGGCCAGGCTTTGCGCTTCCACTTTAAGCCTGTCTGATGGTCGGGGGGGCTGACCTGACTGCGGCCTGTCCGGAGAAGTTTCAACGCCACCTGGCTCTGGTGGAGCCAGTTCAGGCAAGCCTTCATGCCGGGAATCATGGCGCTCTGTCTCTGTTTCAGGCAGTTCCTGAGGCTCTGGCTTTTCTGGGGCTTGAGGTTCTTCTGGTGGTGGGATTTCCGGAGCTTCCTGAGTACGCTCGACGCTGTTACCGTCGGCCTTGTTCAAGGTCACTGTAACCACGGTGTTCAAACTGTGGCCTGCCCTTTCCGTCTGCCACAGCGACTGTCCCGCGAGCAGCAAATGCAGACCGAAACTCACTGCCAGGGTGCAGAACAGTATCCGGGAATTCCTGCTGTTCCGGGACTGATCCCCGTCGCTGCCTACCACATCTACCACGCCTACCCTGCATCCCCCTGACATTGATGACTCATCGGTCAACGCGCCGTTTTGTATACCGGCAAGCGCTTCTTGAGCCCCACGGGAATGCCTTACCGATGATTAATTTTATTCCGATGGCTTGTATTTTACCTTACAGACCCCATTTGTGCGGGGTAAGTTCATTCCCCTCGTCACAAAAACAGAAATCATTACAGGGAGATAGCAACATGATTGAGGTGCAGAACCTCAGCCGCCGATATGGAGACTTCCTGGCGGTCAACGGGGTCAGTTTTCAGATCAACCCCGGCCAGATCGTCGGTTTGTTGGGCCATAACGGGGCCGGCAAGACCACCATCATGAAAATGCTCACCGGCTTTCTTGAGCCGACCGAAGGCCAGATCCGGATTCAGGGCCAGAACCTGCAGACCCACAGCATCGAACTGCGCAGCCAGCTCGGATATCTGCCGGAGTCACCACCCACTTACCCTGAAATGACCGTTTTCGATTACCTCGACTTCGCCGCCCAGCTGAAAGGGCTGGATGCCCGGGGGCGCGAGGAAGCGGTGATCGACAGCATCAATATGACCGATTTGAGCGGCAAAGCCACGGCCCTGATCAGCACCCTTTCACGCGGCTATCGCCAGCGTGTTGGTGTGGCCCAGGCAATTCTGAACCGCCCGCGGGTTCTGATTCTGGATGAACCGACCAACGGTCTGGACCCCACTCAGATCGAACACATGCGTACACTCATCCGCTCCCTGCGGAACCACAGCACCGTTATTCTATCCACGCACATCATGCAGGAAGTGTCCGCAATGTGTGACCGTGTGCTGATGATCCGCAATGGTGAACTCGCGCTGGATATGGGGCTGGATGACCTGCAGCAGTCAAGCACCTTGCTACTGTGCAGTTCCGCCTCGACTGACATGGTCCAGGCTGCCCTGAAGGCATTGCCGGACTGGCAGGTACAGGCAGTTACCAGCGGCCGTTTTCGGCTCAGCAGCTCAGTCCCGGTGATTGGAGAGTCGCAGACCTCTCACGTCATTCGCGCACTGGTCGCAGCGGAGGTTCCGATCGCCTCTATCCAGCCTGAAATCCGTGATCTGGAAACCGTGTTCCGGGAAGTCAACCAAGTGGAGGAAAATGTTCATGCAGCCTGAGAGTCGTATTCTGCGTCTCGCGAGAAAAGAGGTTGCCCAGTTTTTCGCATCGCCGATTGCCTTTGTATTCCTCGGCACCTTTCTCGCGGTCTGTCTGTTCAAGTTCTTCTGGGTCGATGCGTTCTTCGCCCGGAATCTGGCTGATGTGCGCCCGCTTTTTGAGGCCATGCCCCTGCTGTTGGTGTTCCTGGTTGCGGCACTGACCATGCGCCTGTGGAGCGATGAGCGACGCATGGGCACGATCGAATTTCTGATGACCCTGCCGGTACCACCCTGGCAGCTCGTGGTCGGAAAGTTCCTGGCCTGCCTCTTCCTCCTGAGCATTGCCCTGCTTCTGACACTGCCACTTCCTGTGACCGTCAGCATGATTGGTTCTCTGGATTGGGGCCCTGTTGCCGGCGCCTATCTGGCGACCCTGTTCCTGGGCGCATCGTATATTGCTATCGGACTGTATGTCAGCAGCCGCAATGACAACCAGATAGTCAGCCTGATCATTACCACTCTGGTGTGTCTCGCGTTTTACTTTGTCGGCTCCTCCACCTTGGTTAACCTGTTTGATCAGCAGGGCGGCGAGTTTCTGGAGTCACTCAGTTCCGCGGCCCGGTTTGAGTCGATTACCCGGGGTGTTCTGGATATCCGTGATCTCTATTACTACATCAGCATCACCGGAATCTTTCTGGCGCTGAATGTTCTGGGGCTGGAGAAGCAACGCTGGTCTGCCGGTGAGGGAACCCGCAGCCATCACCGCCGCTGGTACCTCGTCACAAGCCTCTTGGTGGGCAACCTGCTGATTGCCAACCTGTGGATGACCCAGGTCACGACACTGAGAGCGGACCTGACCCGCGAGCAGAGCTTCTCAGTCAGCCAGGCTACTGAGCAGACACTACAGCGACTACAGGAGCCCCTGTTGATCCGCGGCTATTTCAGCAGCAAAACCCACCCCCTGCTGGCACCTCTGGTTCCCAACCTGAGAGACCTGCTGGAAGAGTTCGAAATCGTCAGTGACGGCAAGGTACGGGTGGAATTTGTCGACCCTCTGACCCAGCCGGAACTCGAAGATGAAGCCAACAACAAATACGGCATCCGCCCGGTTCCGTTTCAGATCTCAGATCGTTACGAAGCCTCACTGGTCAACTCCTACTTCAATGTGCTGATTGCCTATGGGGACCAGTTCGAAGTCATCGGTTTCCGGGACCTGATTGAAGTCCGGGAAGCCGCCGAAATGCAGCTGGATGTGCGCTTGCGTAATCCGGAATACGACATCACCAAGGGCATCAAGAAGGTCCTGACCTCCTTCCAGAGTGCCGGTGAACTGTTTGCCTCGATTCCTCAGCCGGTCCAGTTTGAGGGCTTTATCTCCGAGCAGGAAGCCTTACCGGAGGCACTGGCCCTGCTACGCCCGGCGCTGGACACCGTGCTCAGCGATCTGGAGGCTGAAAGTGAGGGCAAGTTTGCGGCGCGGATCAGGGACCCACAGGGCGGCAATGGGCAACTGGCTCAGGACATCCTGGACGCCTATGGTATGCGCCCCATGGCCACCAGTCTGATCTCCGAAGATTCCTTTTATTTCTACATGCTATTAAGCGATGGCAAGCAGACCGTACAGGTGGCGATTCCAGAAGCTCTGGACAGTGAAGCCCTGAAGCGCAACATTGAAAGCGGCCTGAAACGCTTTGCCGGTGACTTCACCCGCACCGTGGGACTTCTGGCGCCCGAGTCCGCACCCAATCCTTACGGCCCACCCAGCAATACGCATCAGTTCAACCTGCTCAAGGAAAGCCTTCTGGAGACCCTGAGCGTGGAAGACGTGCAGTTAAGTGACGGACGCATTCCGGAAGACCTTGACCTGCTGATTCTGGCGGCTCCCGAAGCCCTGGATGAGAAACAGCTGTTTGCCGTTGACCAGTTTCTGATGCAGGGCGGTACGGTTATTGTGTCCTCTTCTCCCCTGGCAGCCGAATTGAACCAGACTTCTCTTGGCGCTGCCGCTTACGACAGTGGTATCAGCGAGTGGCTGGCTCATCACGGCGTGGAAATGCCGGCCACTCTGGTGATGGACCCCCAGAATGCGAAGTTTCCGATTCCGATCACACGAAATGTGGGTGGTTTCCAGTTTCAGGAAGTGGCATTGCTCGATTACCCCTACTTTGTGGACATCCGCCAGGAAGGCCTGAACCAGGAGTCCCTGATTACACGCGGTATTCCGCAGCTTACCATGAACTGGGCATCACCCATTGTTGTTGATGCAGAGAAAACCTCGCATCTGCAGCGCACCGATCT
Organism: Gammaproteobacteria bacterium; assembly: GCA_030427465.1. Lineage (GTDB taxonomy): Bacteria > Pseudomonadota > Gammaproteobacteria > Pseudomonadales > Oleiphilaceae > JADJWY01. The sequence continues at coordinate 6,413 of JAUIAZ010000060.1, forward strand.
GCTATTCAGCTCAGCAGACAGCTGGCTATCCGATGATCTCGACGTGACACCGCGCTTCGGTGAGACCCAGGATACGGTGCTATGGGAGCCGCAGGGCGACACGGAGAAAGAGTTACTGGGCCTGGTTCTGGAAGGTCGCTTCAATTCTTACTTTGCTGGAAAACCTTCGCCTCTGCTAAACAGCCAGAAAGGGGACGAAGAAACAGAGGATGCAGACTCTGCAGGAGAAGTGTTTACCGGTTTACTGGAACGTTCTGCCGAATCCGCGCGTCTGATGGTTTTCTCATCCAACGAGTTTCTGACAGATCAGACCATCAACATCACCAGTTCCGTGGATAGAACCCTCTATCTGAACAGCCTGCAACTGATTCAGAATGCCGTGGATTGGTCACTGGAAGACCGGGATCTATTGAGCATCCGCTCACGAAGTCACTTTGCCAACATTCTCGACCCGCTGGAGCGCGATGACCAGCGTTTCTGGGAACTGCTCAACTACGGGCTGGTTCTGGTTGGCCTGGTGATTGTTTATATCATCTACCGGCAGCGGCGTGCCCGCCTCGATCGCCGGACGCATGACCTGTTGAAATCAAGGGGGGCCTCTGTATGAAACACCAAACGATTGGCCTTTTGACCGGGGCTTTCCTGGCCCAGGCCATCCTGGTTCTTGCTCTGTTCATGTCGAATGACTCAGAGACAGCGGCTGACTCAGAGCAGACTCTGCTGGCTATTTCACCGGAGCAGGTCACTCAGGTCACCCTGCAAGGCCCGGACTCGCAAGTCACCCTGACCCGCGAGGGCCAGCAGTGGTCTCTGCCCGACTATCATGCAAGCCGGGCCGATGGGGAAAAGCTGGATGCTGCGCTTAAAGAGTTAGCCTCGCTGGAACGTGGCTGGCCAGTCGCCCAGTCTGAAGACTCTGCGAGGCGCTTCGAAGTGAGTGAGGACAAATTCCAGCGCAAAATCACCTTGAGTGGTTCTGAGGGAGAACTTGCCACACTGTATCTGGGGACGACACCCGCCTTGCGCCAGATACATGCCAGACTGAACGGCGAGGAAGCCATCTATGTGGTGAACTATGCCGCCTTCAATCTGCCGGCCAAACCGGAGGAGTGGCTGGATCCCGCAACCCTGAGCCTGGCGGAACCGGATATCACCACCATTGGCACCAGCGAATGGCGCATCCAGCGTGACGGAGAGGTCTGGTCATTTGAAGCAGCCGATGCCGGCGTCGTCAACCAGGCACAGGCCGCCCAGCTCGCCTCAAGACTGGCTGCACTCAAGCCTCAGTCAGTCCTCGGCACGGATGAGGATCCGGCCTGGAACATGACCGCCGCATTATCGCTGTCAGTTGAACTGCAGGATGGGACACAGCACGAGTATCGCCTGATCAAACCAGAGGAAGACCATGCCATTCTCAAGCGTTCCGATGACCCCCGCTTCTTCCGGGTAGGCGCCTTCGCGGTGAATGAGTTGATTGCTGCCAGCAAGGAAAGTCTCACCAGTGCTGAAAGCGAGGAAACTGCTGCAACCGATTTGGAAGCCGACGAAACCAGCAGCAAATGAGCCTGGCCGACAATGCCGGTGGCTCTGCCAGAGTCTAGGCCGGAACCGGGGCCGGATCCTTTTTCGGGATCCGGGATCCGGCCCCCCGATGGAAGTGCCCCTGCTGCGCGCGGTGAATGAAAGCCGCGACCCCCTGCAAGGCCTCGTCCGCGGATGCCAGAACGCCGGCATGCAAGTGGAACACGTGCCAGAGTTTGCCGAACTCCGACAATTGATGCGGTACACCAGCTTCCGCCAAGCGCTCAGCCAGTTTCGCTGCATCTGGTTGCAGGATCTCCTCCCGCGCCACATGTATCAGAGTCGGCGGCAAATCTTCGAGAGGCTCCTCCCATAGCGCGGTCAGTTGTGCCCTTTCCTGAGGCCCCGGTGCCACCAGGCTGGCACAATGACGTATCCAGGCATGACTGAGGATCGGGTCCGCCTTGTCTGGCAAGCAGTCCTGCTGAACCGGAAACATATCCAGCCAGGGTGACAGCAATACCAGCGCCGCCGGTGCTGGAAGCTCTGCCTGTTTCAGAGCCAGAGCCAGTCGCAGGGCCAGGCCGCCGCCTGCAGAGTCACCCGCCAGAATGATACGCCCGGGTTCAAAACCGCGCCTTAACAGTGTCCTGTAAGCGTCCAGCGCATCTTCCAGGGCAGCCGGGTAGGCGGATTCAGGCGCGAGCCGATAGTCCGGCAACCAGACAGCGGCCTGGGAATAATGAGCCAGGTAGCCGCTGATGCTGCGATGAGTCTCTGCCGAGCCGATGCAATAGGCTCCTCCATGAAAATAAAGGACCAGATTACCGTTCCATGCAGCTGGCTGGGTAACTTCTATGCTGCGACCGGCATCCGAGCGGATCTTGCAGCGGGAGATGTCATCCGGTTGCCGGTTTATCCCGGAAAAACCCTGTACCCAGGCGCGCTGGACAAAAACGGGCACCTTTGGGTTAAGTAGCGGTTTCACACCATAGCGAAGCGTCTTGCTCAGAAGTGGTCGGATCAGCGTCTGCATTCTGTTTACCTGGCAAGGAGTCAATAGCGAATGAGCCCGTTTCGGACACCATCATGAATATAAGTCTTTCAGTCTATCGTTTCCGGGAGTTCTACCGCAGGGCTTAAGCGGCCACTAAATTGTGATTTCCGGCCACTCATTGGCTCGCACTCTCCTCGCCTCAGGTCAATACAAAGGTCTCTCCCAAGTGCTGACACACTTCATATTGAGGGCATCCGGTCAGGTGGTCATTGACCATCCCAACCGCCTGCATGAAAGCATACACAATGGTGGGGCCGACAAAGGTAAAGCCAGCTTTCCTGAGCGCTTTTGACATCGCCTCAGACTCCGGGGTCTGCGTAGGAACCTGGTCAAAACGACTGAAACAGTTCTGTATGGGGCTGCCGCCCACAAAAGACCAGAGAAACTGATTGAAAGGCTGTTCACTTTCAATCCTCATATAAGCCAGGGCATTGCGACGTATGCTGAATACTTTCAGGCGGTTCCGGACAATACCCGGGTCTTGCAGGGCCGTTTCCAGATCATCATCCGTCATGGCAGCGCAACGCTGCGGATCAAGACCGTGGAATATCCGCTCATAGTTGGCCTGCTTTCGCAGAATGGTTATCCATGACAGTCCGGCCTGCTGACCATCCAGGCAAAGTTTTGCGAATAATTCGCGACTGTCACTGACCGGCCTTCCCCAAACCCGGTCGTGATAGGCAACGTAATCTTCCGCACTGCCGCACCAGGGGCAGCGCGTACTTTCTGTCTCCGGCATGACTTCCCCCGATATCGGTTGCGGAGCCGTCTGATTTCAACAAGAATACAAGGCTGCCATCATGCATGACAACAAACAGAGAATATGCCAGTACAACCCGAAGAAAATCGACACGACCCTGAAGTTATCCGGCAGAAAATGCAACAGCTGGAGAAGCTGGCAAAAGTGATGGATGGGCAGTTCGGAATTCCCGGCACCAAATGGCGGCTGGGGCTCGACGCCGTTATTGGCGTGGTGCCGGTTGTGGGCGACTTGGCCGGTGCCGCCGTGTCAAGCTACCTGATATGGCAGGCATGGAAGCTTGATGCCCCCAAACCTCTGATGTGGAAGATGGCGCGTAACACGCTGGTTGAAACGGTCGGCGGCATCGTGCCCATCTTCGGTGATATTTTTGATGTATTCTGGCGAGCCAACCAGCGAAACGTGGCCCTGATGAGAGGCCACCTCAAATCCTTGTTGCCACCAGAACCTGAACCCAAGCCGTTCAGCCAGTTACCCATATGGGCGCGTCTGGTGATTGCGGTGCTGGTTGTCGTCGGTTCCTGGCTGACTATCGACTGGCTGATAAGAATGATGGCCTGATCCTTCCCGGTCAGGTCTGGTAAACCCACTGAAGTATGTTGCCAAGAGAGGCTGAATGTTTTTCAAGAACTTGCGTGTGTATCGATTCAACCGTCCCATCCCCTGGTCTGCAGATGAACTCCGGGCAGCCCTGGAACAGCGCCCTTTCAAACCCTGCAGTGCCGGTGAGCCTTTCAGCCTGGGCTGGACAGCGTCTGCCACCGCCATTGACTCAGCGGATCCGGTTTATACCGAAGGAGACTGCGTGCTGATATGCCTGAAGCGACAGGAACGTATTCTGCCGGCGAGTGTTGTGAAAGAAGCGGTTGAAGAACGCGCTGCCGAGATAGAATTGAAAGAACAGCGGAAAGTCAGCAAGAAAGAACGCAAGGATCTGAAAGATGTGCTGACAGAGGAACTGCTGCCCCGAGCCTTCACCCGCTCCCGACAGACTTTCGGTTATGTTGATTATCTGAACGGTCTGCTTTGGGTGGATACCGCCAGCAATACGCGAGCCGACGAGTTCACCGCCACCCTGCGCGAAACTGTGGGCACCTTGCCAGTCCAGTTTGTTGAGCTGAAGCAGGCTCCTGCCAGCCAGTTCACTCAGTGGGTTTCGGAAGGCAGCACGCCCTCTCCTTTCCTCATGGGTGGACAATGCGAACTGAAGGCCGGCGACGGCTCTGACACCACCATTCGTTGCAAGGGCTCTGAATCCCTGCATGATGCGGTCAGCCACCATGTGGAGTCAGGCATGAGCGTGACGGAAATCGCTCTCAGCTGGGATGAGCGCCTCACCTTTACGGTCAACGACGCCCTGCATATCAAGCGAGTGAAGCTGTCTGATCAGTTGAGCGAGAGCCCCGACCTCCAGGGTGAAGATGCAGCAGACCGTTTCGCAGGCAGCTTCGCGCTGATGACCCTGGAATTCCGTCAGCTGTTTGGTGCACTGGTAGAAACACTGGGCGGGGAAGACACGACCAACATTGATCAGGCTGTGGCAGCCTGATCTGAGGGAGTCCAGCGGGCAACTGGTCGCCAGACACGACTTGCCGGGTCATGGTAGCGGTTGCCCTCCTCTGGGAACACAATCCAGACAAAAAGCTAAAAAGAACAAGCGAAGAGGGAAAAACATGAAACTCGTAACGGCTGTGATCAAACCTTTCAAACTGGACGATGTCCGTACGGCCCTGTCAGAACTGGGAATTCGCGGGATGACGGTGGAAGAGGTCAAAGGCTTTGGCCGCCAGAAAGGGCATACCGAGCTTTACCGAGGCGCGGAATACGCCGTTGATTTTCTGCCCAAGGTCAAACTGACTATCGCCATTGATGATGCCCAGCTGGATGCCGTCATTGAAGCCATCACGAACAGTGCTGTGACCCACAAGATCGGTGACGGGAAAATTTTTGTGCAGTCACTGGATCAGGTTATCCGTATTCGCACCGGAGAAACCGGTAACGAAGCACTCTGAAGAAAATTCAGCCAGGCGGGTTCGGACCAGCCTGGCGCTGCCTCCAGACGCCCCATACCAGCAGGATCCAGCCCAGGATCATCAAAACACCGCCAACGGGGGTTATTGCCCCGAGCCACCGAATCCCTGTGATTGCCAAAACATAGAGGCTCACGGAAAAAACCAGGCTGCCAGATAAAAGACAGACTGCCGAGCGGCGGAATCCTGTCTGTGCAGGCCAGAGCGTGGCCAGTATTCCGGCCAGCAACAGCCCCAGTGCCTGATAAAAGTGATACTCCACTCCGGTCTGATAAACTGCCAGCCACTCCGCGTTGAGTCTGGCTTTCAGGGCATGGGCGCCAAAAGCACCGAGGCAGACGGCCGCTGCCATCCACGCTGCACCTATCGCAATCCATCGGCTCGGGGTTGCCGGAAGAGCCATCATTTCCTGTGACTCAGACGACTGGCCTGCCACTCATCCGGCTCATTCAGCTGCAGACGCAGCATCACCACTTCATCTTCAGGGTCATATTCAGACTCAAAGCCCAGCTTTTCTGCGAGTTTCAGCATCGGTTTGTTTTCCGGCAGGACAGTTCCGGTCATTTCTATCGTGCCCCGTTCACGCGAATACTCGATCATCTTGCGCATGAGAACCCAGCCCAGATGCTCGCCCCTGAGCTGATCGGAAATGATGATGGCAAACTCACACTGCAGGTTGTCTGCATCCGTCCAGGTTCTGACCACTCCGAGCAACTCTTCCGGACAGTCCTGGCGCCCCTCGGGACGGTGCTCATTCTTGTCATCACAGGCCGCCACGGCGGCAAAAGCCATTTCCCGGTCATAGTCCAGCTGCAGCATCTGCACCATTTCGTCATGCGAGAAGCTTTTACGGTAATGAAAGTAACGGTAGCGGATAGACTCCGGTGAGAGCTTTTCATGAAAGGCGATGTGGGCCGGCTCATCTTCCCCGCGCACAGGCCTTAATTCGACATGACGCCGGCTTCTCGGCAACATCACCCACTCACGCAGCTCCCGCGGGTAAGGCATGATGGTCGCCCGCATCGGCTCGGACAACCGACAGGTCGCCATGACCGCGTAGGCACCTTCCGCATCAAAGCAGAATGGCGCGATTTCCAGGCTTTCGATCTCCGGATTATCGGCCACCATCTCGGAAAGAGTGACCAGGGTTTCGGCCAGTATATTGATGTAGCGCTCAGCTTCAGATGCGACAGAACGTGTCACCCGGGCCATATAGGTCTGGTGTATCAGGTCGCGGGCCAGTACCAGATTGAGTGGCGGCAAGGCCACCTGCCGGTCAGTCAGCGTGTTCAGGCGTGCACCGCTGGCACCACAGAAGATCAGGGGCCCGAAAACCGGATCCCTGGTGATACCAATGCTGAAGCCCAGGCCTCCCGAAGGTGCCCGGGATGAAGATACGGCATACCCCATGAAAGCGCTGTCAGCGCGCGCAGCCAGATGGTGGGACTTCAGTGCCCGGCAGGCTTCGAGCACTTCCGCTCCGGTACTCAGCCAACGCACCCACCCGGTGCTGTCTGTTGACAGTCGCATGCTGTCACTGAAGGGCTGACACCCCTCTTCATGCAGCAAATGCAGGTCGACATCACCCCCCAGCTGACGGGCGGCATTGATGGCGTCCTCGCTGTCCTTGACGAAGCGTGTGCGATTCATTGGCACCCCGTACTCCATCAGCAGATTATAGGTTTCCATCGGGGTCAGAATACGCTGACCGCTCTCCCAGTGAGACAAAAGCTGCTTACGGGCCCTGCCCCGGTCTTCATTCTGCAGACGATAGCTTTCCGGTGTTTCTCGAAGCACCCGCTGGGAACGCTGGTGGTTAACCATGTGCATGAATGCCTTGATGGCTTTTTCCGGAGTGGTGTACGTCGGGATCCCCGAGTCGTAAAAGGCATGCCGGGCGTCCTGAATCGTACTGTGCCCCAGCCAGCAGGTGAAGATATTCAGCCGCGACCGTTTATTGAACTCGATGACCTGATCGGCAATCTGCAGGCTGTCCTCGGTCAGGGTCGGTGCAAACATGACCAGGACATTGTGCACATCCTGATCCTGCTGCAGAGTCTCCAGAGCCTGCATATAGGTCTGTGGACCGGCGTCGTAATTGAGGTCGATCGGGTTTCTGCGGGTCCAGTACTTGGGCAGGAAAGCTGCCAGCCGCTCTGCGGTATCGGGCTTCAGCTCGCCCAGGCGCCCTTCCATGAACTGCAGGCGATCCACCGCCATCACTCCCGGACCAAAGCCATTGGTGAGAATATGCAGCGCCGGATTGCGGATGGGTTTCATGCGGGTCAGGGTTTCCAGGGCATCAAACATTTCATCGGTGCCGTTGACCCGCAGCACCCCGGCTCGCCTGAGTACAGCGTCATAGACGCGGTCACCGCTTTCCAGGCCAGGCGGCCCCTGGATAGCCGACCACTGTGCTTCGCGGTTACGGCCGCTTTTCAGCGCGATGATCGGTTTGCTGCGACTGGCTGCACGTACAGCAGAGACAAACCGGCGCGGTGATGTAATGTTTTCCATATGCAGCAGAATGGCCCGGGTTTTCCGGTCCTGGGTGAGATAATCGATCAGGTCATCGAGATCGACATCTATGCCATCCCCCAGCGTGGTGAGGTGGGAAAAACCAACCCCCCGGTGAAAAGCCCAGTCCACCATCGCGCTGGCCATGGTGCCAGACTGTCCGATGAAGGCAATTTTGCCCGGCTTGGCCCCCATGTGAAGATACGTGGCAT